>JARLHD010000139.1 GCA_031292435.1 Ignavibacteriaceae bacterium | reverse complement strand
GGAATACCTAAACTTAATAAGAATGTCTCCTGGCTGAAAGATCTTATGCTTAGCTCAATCATTCCTGTATTTTCAAGTATCTGCAGAGATAAGGCTGGTAACCTTATGAATGTTAACGCCGATGTATTTACTAATATCCTTGCTTCATCGCTTAATGCCGAAACAGTATTTTTTGTCTCCGATGTAAACGGAGTGGTAATTGACGGCGAGATTAAAAAAGAAATTACCGAAAACGATATTGCCAAAGGAATAAATAATTGCCAGATAACCGGCGGGATGATCCCTAAACTTCAAAGCTGTGTATCTCTTATAAATGCTGGTGTTAAAAAGGTATGGATAGGAAATAATTTGTCCGGTCTTTTAACCGGTGGATTAAATAAAATAAATAGTGGCACCTGGATAACTAAAGGTAATAAAAAGGAAATTAGAAAAATGCCTGTCTTTTCAGAAATAGCTAAAGCAGTGTGATAACCCTATCAGTTATATTAATTAAAAGTAATAAACAGGAATTTATTTATGTCTGCTAAATTAAAAAGACACAACAGGATCAAAGAAATTCTATTTGATTTGCAAATAGTTAGCCAGGAGCAGCTTGTTGATTTATTACAATCAGAAGGCATAGAAATTACACAGGCAACTTTAAGCCGTGACTTTGCAGAATTAGGAGTAACACGCGTCTCTGGAGAAAACGGAATTCATTATATCCTGAACCCGTCTGAATCAGGATCTCATATTGCTAAACTTATCGGATTTGAAATCCTGAACGTTGCGCATAATGAAAGTATGATCGTTGTAAGGACATTAGCGGGACGCGCTCAAGGCGTGGCTTCCTACTTCGACCGCTTAAACAGACAGGAAATACTTGGCACAGTTGCCGGAGATGACACTGTTCTGGTTATCCCCGACAAGCATAAAAATATTGATGAAATTATAATCTTAATTAAAGAATTAATGATGAATGTACCTAAACAAAAAACAAATTGAGGAGAATTAAAATTGGCTGATAAAATAGTAGTAGCTTATTCCGGAGGTCTCGACACATCTGTAATGGTTAAATGGCTTTCCCGGAAATATCATGGAGAAATAATAGCTGTTTGTGGCGACCTCGGTCAGAAAGATGAACTTACAGGACTCGAAGAAAAAGCATTAAAAACAGGCGCTTCAAAGTTTATTCTTGTTGATCTTAAACATGAATTCATTACTGAGTATGTCTGGAAGGCATTAAAAGCCGGCGCACTATATGAGGGCGCCTATCCTATGGCATGTGCTATCGGTAGACCTCTTCTTGCCAAAATGCTTACTGAAATTGCAGAGCAGGAAGGCGCCGGTACTATTGCCCATGGCTGTACTGGCAAAGGTAATGACCAGGTAAGGTTTGAAGTCGGTATACAAACTCTTGCCCCTGAAATTAAATTGGAAGCTCCCCTTAGAACCTGGGAATTCAAAAGTAGGGAGGAGGAAATGGAATACGCCATCCTTCATAATATTCCGGTTAAAGCAAAAAAAGATTCTCCTTATTCCATAGATCAGAATTTATGGGGCATCGCTGTTGAATGCGGTGTATTGGAAGATCCAACTATGCCCCCTCCGGAAGACGCCTACCAGTTAACTGTAAATCCCAAAGATGCCCCCGCTGAAAGTGAAGTAATCTCAATTCACTTTGATAAGGGTATTCCAGTGTGGGTTAACGGGATACATTTCGACCCGGTAACCCTTGTAAATGAGCTGAATATTATTGGCGGAAGAAATGGAATTGGAAGAATGGATCTTATCGAGAATAGGGTAGTGGGAATAAAATCAAGGGAAATATACGAAGCGCCTGCAGCAGTAATACTACATAATGCTCACCATGAACTTGAAAAATTAATATTAGATAAAGAAACTTTCCGTTATAAACAGGATGTTTCAAATAAAATTGCTAATTTAATATACGATGGTCTCTGGTTCTCTCCATTGTTCAGCTCTTTAATGGCATTCGTGGATTCTACTCAGGAAAATATTACAGGAGAAATCGTACTGGAATTATATAAAGGAAATATTACAGTACTGTCCAGGAGCTCTGTTCATAGTCTCTACAACAAAGAGCTTGCAACTTATACTTCTGATGATACCTTTGATCATAAAGCTTCTGAAGGTTTCATAAAAATATATGGACTCCCATATAAAACAATGAGCCTTGTTAATAATAAATTAAAGGCAACCGTTTAATGCTTTGGGGTGGAAGATTCGAAGAAGAACCCGACAGGATTGCATTTGAGTTTTCCTCATCTCTTAAAGAAGATATACTTCTGATTAAAGAAGAAATTCTATGCGGTAAAGCCTATGCTGAAATGTTATGCAGGATAGGCATAATTACTAATATAGAATTAAATTCAATAACTGAAGCTCTCTCTTCTATTCAATCTGAATATGATAATAAGCTATGGAATCCTGACCCCAAAGTATTCGAAGATATCCACTCTGCAATTGAAACCCGCCTCTACGAACTGTTAGGTGAAACTGCCGGTAAACTTAGAGCCGGCAGAAGCAGGAATGACCAGGTGGTTACTTCTGTAAGAATGTGGACTAAAAAATCAGCCGTGAATATTATCAACCTCCTTTCTAATCTGCAGAACTCCTTTATAAAAACGGCTGAGCTTCATGTCGAAACTATAATCCCTGGGTATACTCATCTGCAGCATGCCCAGCCTGTTTCTTTAGCTCATCATCTGCTCGCCTATATTGAAATGTTTGAAAGGGATAAAGAAAGATTCTCTTCAGTAATAAACTCAGCCGACAACATGCCATTAGGTTCGGGTGCACTGGCAGGCTCCACCCTCCCGCTTGATACTAATTACTTAAAAGAAAAACTTGGATTTAATTCTCTATGTAATAATTCAATGGATGCTGTATCGGACAGGGATTTTGTTATTGATTTCTTAAACAGTTGTTCAATCGGAATGATGCACCTGACCAGGTTCTGCGAAGAAATAATTATCTGGTCAACTTCTGAATGGAAGTTTGCAAAGATAGGCGACTCCTTTACTACAGGCTCTTCCCTCATGCCTCAGAAAAAAAATCCAGATATCGCCGAACTTATAAGAGGAAAATCTGCTCGTGTATTTTCCAACTACCAGTCCGTAATTACTTTAATGAAAGGACTCCCTCTGACATACAACAGGGATATGCAGGAGGATAAACATTCTTTGTTCAGTTCATACTCCATCTATTCAGATTCCCTCAAACTTATGAAGGGTATGTTCGAAACTATTAAGTTCGATAACACTCATTTGCTATCCTTAATGAAAAAAAGTACAATCCTTGCAACCGATGCCGCCGACTGGCTTGTTCTTAAAGGCATTCCTTTCCGTGAAGCTCATGATATAGTTGGGGAGTTGGTAAAGTATTGTTTAAAGAATGAAAAAGGATTCGCAGATCTGACCATTCCTGAACTCAAGCAGATAAATTCTCAATTTGATGAATCAGTATTGGAAGTATTCAAACTGGAGAATTCATTATGCAGAAAGAAAACCCCCGGCTCCCCAAACCCTAAATTTGTGAAAGAACAAATCTCAACATGGAAATCAATCTTGTCATTCTGAACGAACTCCTGTCATTCTGAACGAAGTGAAGAATCCCATCTTTCATTCCTGTCATTCTGAACAAAGTGAAGAATCCCATCTTTCATTCCTGTCATTCTGAACGAACTCCTGTCATTCTGAACAAAGTGAAGAATCCCTTCTTTCATTCCTGTCATTCTGAACAAAGTGAAGAATCCCTTCTTTCATTCTTGTCATTCTGAACGAATTCTTGTCATTCTGAACGAAGTGAAGAATCCCTTCTTTCATTCCTGTCATTCTGAACAAAGTGAAGAATCCCTTCTTTCATTCTTGTCATTCTGAACGAAGTGAAGAATCCCTTCTTTCATTCTTGTCATTCTGAACG
>JARLHD010000138.1 GCA_031292435.1 Ignavibacteriaceae bacterium | reverse complement strand
TGGGCATCCTTCTTAAGTTGAATAATAATGCATCATGGAATACATATACAAACTCAGGTGAATTAAATTGTCAGACTAACCTGGCCCAAATGAGTCTTATTCTCGAAAATGATTTCAGGAAAATCGACTACTGTTCCGATTATACTAATATTCAGGATCCTGCTAATGCTATCCTTTCAGCAGATTCATCTTCCATTAAGTTTATCTCTGATCTGAATAAAGATGGTAAAATGGATACTGTATATTATTATCTGGGACCTGCCACTGAACTTAATGCTACATTGGATCCTAGGGATAAGATTCTTTACCGGATTGTGAATAGTGCTGCTAAAATGGGCTCCGATGCTGGCATTACCCGTTTCTATATGGTTTATTATAATGTTAATGGAGATACAATTCCTACTCCTGTTTCAACTGCAAACCTTTCTCTGATTAACGATATTGAGTTAAACATGAATATTGAAAATCCATCGATCGACAGTACTAAAATATATTCTTACTGGCGACAGGCTCGCTTAACTGTACCTAATATAAAGAACAGGTGATTTATGGGTGGTAAAGCTTTATTATTCGTTGTCCTTGGTTTTAGCCTCACCTTCCTCCTGATTGGACAGAATTTTAATCGAGTTACTCTGAAAGCTACAGATAATATGACCAATTATGCTAATAGTGAAATATCTCATGACATTGCATCAACAGGGGCTAATATCGCTTGTAATGCCTTCTACCTTGATCCTACATGGACTACTGGCTATTCAAATGTATCATGCCAGGGTGGAACTTTTACTGTAACTGTCCAAACTTTGGATGCAGTTAAACTTATAAAGAGTATTACCTCTATCTCCAGTTTTCAGGGATTTACTGGTTATTCTTTGAATACCTATCATGATACTATTATTGTTACCTTTCAGCCCAGTAGGTTTTCCAGGTATGCCTATTATTCAACAAGTGAAGGCGGAAGCCCTATCTACTGGGCTACTGGTGATACTGTAAAAGGTCCCCTGCAGACTCAGGATTATCTCCGCGTTTCAGGTAATCCCGTATTTTTGGGCATGGTTGGAACTAAACTAGGTGTGGTTAATAAAAACGGTTCTGCCGATCATCCTCAGTTCCTCGGTGGTTTGATGACAGGAAGTAATGTTCCAATAAATGCTTCAGGCGTGTCCTCTGTCGAATCTTTTGCTCTTACTAACGGTTTTGAATTTTCTGGGCATGATACTGTTTACCTTAATTTTCAGGGAGATTCTCTTAAATATAGATATGCCTGGAATACAAAGGATACAACAAAAAAATTATCCACAATGGTACCAAATGGCGTCCTTTTTGTTAAAGGGGGTACGGCAAGGATAAAAGGCGTTGTCAAAGGTCAGTATACCCTTGGTTGTTCATATGTTTCTAAGGGTGGAAGTGTTTATTTAGATAGTAGTATTGCTTATCAAACTAACCCTGTTTCTAATCCTTCATCTACAGATATTTTTGGGGTCGTTACTCAGAATAATTTTGTTATTACAGATAATAAAGCCAACAATAATAATGTGACTATCCAGGGTTCAATTTATTGTCAAACCGGAAGCTTTACTGCTGAAAATTATACAACCCGCGCTTATGACGGTTATATAAATCTTCTGGGTGGCATTGTTCAGGCAGTTAGAGGGGCAGTCGGAATTATTGGCGGTAGTGGCAATATAACAAATGGCTTCAGTAAATCTTATTCTTATGATAGACGCTTTATGTTTAGTGCTCCTCCTAATTTTCCAAATACAGGTTCATACAACGTAATATCATGGTATGAATAAAACCGGGATTAAAATTTAACTTCCTTCTCCCGTTTATCTATCAATAATCCTAATGTGTTCCTTATTTTTATTATTTTTATATCTGAATTATTTGGATATAAAATGTTTAAACAAGTCTTTTTATTATTAACAATGTTTGCTATTTCCTTTATGATTTTTAACTGCTCTGATTCTACACAATCCAACGCTAAAAAATTCGTTGAAGGCTATTCAAAAGAATTCCAGAAACTCTATTACCAGTCAAGTCTTGCCCAATGGGTGGCAAATACCAACATCAATGATGAAAATACTCAAAAAGAAATCGTTGCGAATAAATTATTATCGGAGTTTGAAGGAAGAAAGGGGATCATCGATTCTGTAACTATGTATCTTAAGGATCGTAACAAACTTGATTTTAAAACTATCGAACAGTTGGATAAAATCCTTTATAATGCTAGCCACGCCCCGGCTTCAATCCCTCAGGTGGTCGATCAGTTAGTAAATGCAGAAGCTAAACAAACCCAGATGCTCTATAGGTACGAATTTAAATTAAAGGATGGTAAAAAAGTTTCTGCTAATGATATCGACAATATGCTTGTTAACGAAATGGATCTTGCCAAACGCCGGGAGATCTGGGAAGCCTCAAAAGAAATCGGAAAAAATCTTAAAGATGGACTATACAAATTACAGGTTCTTCGCAATGAGGTCGCTAGGGAAATGGGATATACCTCTTATTTTGATCTTGAAATATCCCTTTATGGTATGAAAGCTGGGGAAATGAAAGATTGGATGCAGAAAGTGAACGATCAGCTTAGACCTTTGTACGAACAAATATATACATGGGTTAAGTATAAACTTGCTGAACGGTATCATGCACCCGTTCCTGATAAAATTCCCGCTCACTGGCTTCCTAACCGGTGGGCTCAGGAGTGGCCCGGAATTGTTGAGGGTATAAACCTCGATAATATGTTCAAAGATAAAACCCCCGAATGGATTGTTAAACAGGGCGAAAAATTCTATATCTCAATGGGTATGCCCCCTCTCCCGCAATCATTTTGGGATAAGTCTGATCTTTACTCTCTGCCCGCAGATTCTCCACGCAAGAAAAATACTCACGCTTCTGCCTGGCATCTCGATCTCGATAAGGATATCCGCTCTTTAATGAATGTAGAATCCAATGCCGAATGGTTCCAGACTGTACACCATGAACTTGGCCACACATATTACTTTATAGCATATTCAAATCCCGATGTCCCGATTCTTCTCCGTGATGGTCTTAATCCCGGTTTCCATGAAGGAATGGGTGAATTAATAGCCACCGCTTCCATGCAGCAGCCTTATTTAAAGGAAATAGGTCTTCTTGCAAATGATGTGCAGATCGATTCTATTAAATGGCTCCTTAATGAAGCACTAAACAATGTTGTTTTTATCCCCTTTGCCACCGGCACAATGACAATGTGGGAATATGAATTCTATGAACATAATCTTCCTAAAGATCAGATGAATAAAAAATGGTGGGAGCTTGCAGAAAAATATCAGGGAATTGTTCCCCCAGCAGTCCGAGACGAAACTTATTGCGACGCTTCAACTAAAACTCATATAAATGACACTCCTGCTTACTATTATAATTATGCTGTTGCCAAACTTGTTCAGTATCAGCTCCATAATTATATAAGCAAAAATATCCTTAAACAAAATCCGCATTATGCTAATTATTACAACAGTAAGGAAACAGGTAAGTATCTTTTAAGTATCCTTGAAAAGGGAAAAACTGTTGACTGGCGTTCCTTTATTAAGGAAAAAACAGGTGAAGAATTAAGCGCTAAAGGAATGATCGAATATTTCAAACCGCTTATGGATTGGCTCCAAAAAGAAAATGCTGGCAGGAAAATTGGATGGTAATACTTTAACACCACAATATTCTAAAATAATTATTAGTACGTTAAATATTTGTTTATTTTGCTCTTTCATACTGTTTCGGCCATTCAACATCTGCCTTTAATATCTTTGCCGCAAATAGTGGCCAGTACGGATTTCTAAGTATCTCTCTTGCTAGCAAAACTATATCCGCTTGCGATGTTCTTATAATTTGATCCGCCTGTTCCGGCGAGGTAATAAATCCAATCCCCCCCGTTAATATGTCTGCTTCTTTTTTGATCTTTTCTGAGAAAGTGATTTGATATCCTGGCCCGATAGGTATTGTGGCTTTCGGTGCATTACCCCCGCTCGAACAATCGATCAGATCAATTCCCGCATCCTTCAGCCTTTTCGAGAGATAAACTGAATCCTCAACACCCCAGCCCCCTTCAACCCAGTCCGAAGATGATATCCGCGCAAACAATGGAAAATCCTTAGGTACTATTCCTCTTACTTTATTTGCAATTTCGATTGCGAACCTGCATCGGTTTTCAATACTTCCCCCATATTCATCCTTCCTTAAATTTGAGAGTGGCGACAAATATTCATGTACTAAATATCCATGAGCCATATGCAGCTCTATTAATCTGAATCCTGCCTTAATACTTCTTTTTGCTGCCTCACCAAAATCATCAACAACTTTTTTTATATCGCTTTTATCCATTTCCTTTGGATTAGGGTAATTGTCCGTAAAATGAACTGGACTTGGTGAATACGTTTGCCATCCCCCAACTTCTCTGCGCACCTCCCCGGTCCCTTTCCAGGGCGAATAGGTTGACCCCTTTCTTCCAGCATGAGCCAATTGGATCCCGGGAATGGAATTTTGTGAAGTAATAAATCCGGTTATTCTTTTATATGCTTCCATCTGCAATTCGTTCCAAATACCAGCATCGTCCGGCGAAATCCTTCCTTCGGGCGATACTGCGGTGGCTTCCTGGATTACTAATGCAGCGCCCCCCACTGCACGGCTTCCCAAATGTATAAGGTGCCATTCCGTCGGCATGCCATTATTACTTGAATATTGGCACATTGGCGAAACAGCTATCCGGTTTTTTAATTCAACCCCTCTTATTTTAAGTGGCGAAAATAATTTATTCAATTGGGTATCTTTCCTTAATAATTAATTTTCATCATTCTACAATTTAATAACTTTAATTCTAAAACAAATTAAACAGGATCAATCTGATAACAATATTCCGATTCCCCCTTAATTTTCCCTGTTCCGGTCTTTTAAACATTTTAGAATAATACCACATTTCGATTTCAAAACGATTTCAGATGCACAAGGATGTAGCAATCATAGTTAATACCTTTTAATCCGCATCTGTTTTTTATTTCATCTATTTAAATATTATTTTCCATTAGTCATAAATAAACATTATCTCAGCCATGGAAACACCCTTCAGATACAAATGGTTCGTTAAAGAAGACCTCAATGGTTTCTTCGGTCTAATGTTCGATAACGTAACCGTGCTTTCATTCCTTGCCGGCATCATGATCTTCGTCTTTAAATTCCCTGCCGATATTGTGTATTCTAAAATGTTTCCCGGTACTGCCCTCGGTGTACTTGTTGGCGATATTGTTTATACCGTTATGGCTTTCCGGCTCGCTAAGAAAAATAAAAACCATAATGTTACCGCTATGCCCCTCGGTCTCGATACCCCGTCAACTATCGGTATCGCTCTGACTGTGCTGGGTCCTGCATTCATCTATCTCAAATCCAAAGGAATGGTTGAACACGATGCCGCTATGATGACCTGGTATATCGGCATGGCTACTATGGTGCTTATCGGGACAATTAAAATCCTTTTCTCTTTTATTGGAGGTTGGGTTCAGAAAATCGTTCCCCAGGCCGGTTTACTCGGTAGCCTTGCAGGAATCGGTTTAGCCTTAATAGGTATTACTCCGCTTCTCGATATTTTTAGCCTTCCCGTTATCGGCGTAATGTCACTTGGTTTGGTTATATATACTCTCGTCGCAAAGATTCAGCTTCCAAGAAATTTTCCCGGTGTATTTGCCGCGGTTGTTTTCGGATCTATTCTTTATTACATCCTTGCCCCAATGGGTATTCTTGGAGTCTCATTCTCATTTAATGTTCCCCAGCTCCATATGGGTATCCCGATTCCTACCCTGGGGTTTGTTCATGGATTTACTGAAGCATTAAGATATCTTCCCATTGCGTTCCCCTTCGCTCTCCTTACAATTGTCGGCGGTATAAATGTAACTGAAAGTGCCAGGGTGGCTGGCGATGATTATAACACAAAAAATATTTTGCTTACTGAAGCCGGTTCTACATTGATCGCCGGACTCTTTGGTGGTGTCGCTCAAACTACTCCTTACATTGGTCAGCCAGCCTATAAATCGATGGGCAGCAGGGCAGGGTATACGCTTCTGACAGGACTTTTCATTGGGCTCGGCGGCGTCTTCGGCTATATCTCCTTTATTGTAGAATTTATCCCGCGCCCTGTACTAGCCCCTATATTAATCTTTGTAGCCCTCGATATAATTACTCAATCATTTAAAGCTACTCCTTCAAAGCATGGACCTGCAGTTGCTTTCGCTTTCTTCCCAACAATTGCACGCCTCTTGCAAATTAAATTATCTAACCCTGACCTCGTACCCGTTGAAAAATTTAATTATTATTTAATGCAGCCCGGCAAGGTGATTCCTGAATTGTTGGTAACGGTTGCACTTGGTAACGGATTTATCTTAACTGCAATGTTATGGGGTGCATTTATAGCCAAACTTATTGACAAAAAACTCAGAGCAGCTTCCGCCTTTCTTGTAATTACTGCTTTCTTTACATTCTTTGGAATTATTCATTCTGCAATCCCTGAAGGAAGTATGTATTTCCCTTGGCAGCTGCCTCCTCAGCTTGCTGTAGTTCCGTATCAGTTTACTGCAGCATACCTTTTGCTTGCCGCTATGTTCATAGTTTTTTCCTTTTCTAAGGAAGGCAGTGAGGATAAAACATTGTTAGCTTAAATCTGGTTCAGTTTTGTTTCCGTTAAAATACTGCTTAGTCAATTATTTTTTTTCTTAATAGGAAAATATATGAGTGCACTAAAATCTACAGTTATGTTTCTTTTCTTAAGTTCTTTTCTATTAGCTCAAAATGTTTCTATTTCTGATTATGACGTTCCAATAAGTACAGCCAGAATCTTAAGATTGAATGGTACCTATAATTGGTCCCAGTCAAAGAATGACAGCATAACCATTGTTACAGCAAACAATGCTGCAGCAACCTTAACCCTCAGATCATTTTATTCATCCCTTCCCTTTGCCTGGTTTTTTGATGTAGATGCTACCGGAGGCAAATCTTATGCAGATTGGACACATGATATTAGTCTGCGCCCTTCTATTCGGAAATATATATGGGACGATATGGATTGGTTTGGATTCGCTGCCCTGGATGCAAGACATGCAAATACCTTTAAACAAATTGAATCCAATATTCAGGTGGGTGGTGGCTATGGACGATATATAAATGCAACTGCTTTAGCAAAAGCTGTCAGAATCGAGGAACATTTAATTAAAGAAGGCGTCGTAAAGGACCATATGCCCAAGGAAACTATGATTAAAATTGCCAATATAATCGAAAGGGAATCAGAGTTCCAGGGTATTTATGGATCTACTTATGAGAAACAATGGTACGAAGCAATTGAAAAAGAAATTAAAGATTCAGGCTATCTTATCGGTAATTCCCTTGGAGCAATCGGCATATTAAGAATGCAGGAAGTACTCAAAGGAATAAATGAAATAGTGAATCCTAGATATTATGGCTGGGATCTTAATCTTGGAGTTTTATTCAATCTTTCTAAACGGGATAAATCTACTGTAAATCCCCCCGCACTTGCTTTAAGTGGAGAGTTCTCCTACCCTATTGGGTGGAACCAGCAGGTGGATGCTTTCGCGAATGTAAACACTCCAGTTGATTCAACATTTTTTAAGCAGGTAGTAACGGCTGCCGGAATTAACTACCTATATGAGATGACTAATAGAATAAATTTTGTGGCAGGATATTCAGTAAATTATATAACCCCTTTGGCTGGTCGGTCCTATGCTGATCATAACTTAACAGGCTCCTTTGTCTTTTATCTTGAGAATTATATCAACTTGGCTATAAATGTTAATTTGGTTAGAAGTGGTCTCATTAGAGAAACTGACCTGGGTTCAAATGTTTCCCTTCAGTATAATTTCTTTTAATAAATTCTGCTCTTTATATGAGACCGACTTGCTTGCAATTCGGTCTCTTTTATTTTAAACCCATTTGGTAAACTTATTTAAATTATCTGCACTTCCTATTATCAATTGATCATTTCATTTATAAATAAAAAAGGCTGTCCGGTTAGACAGCCTTTTTATGAATCATAGCATAATTTACGGTACTGTATAGTTACTTGTAGCACTAAATGCAGTTCCCGTTTTACTACCTAAGTTTCCTGTAAAAACAAAAACCCATTTCTGCCCGGAAGCAACACCAGTGAATTCATTAATAGCGGCGGGTTGACTTGCAGGATAAACTGTAGTGCCATCTCCAGGGTAATCCTTATTAAATGGAGGATTGACATTAGCTACACTAACGTTTACATTAGTAATAAAGACTGCAACGCTAGGAGTTGCGTACATAATTATCCCCCCATTATTACCCGGTCCCTGTGTAATAGTAAATGTTACACTACTTCCTCCGCCCCCTCCAGGTCCACCTATTCCACCACTATCCGTTGGACTGCTGTTACTCTTGCAGCTATTGAAAAGGAATAAACTTATAATCGTAATTACTAGCCCCAAAATTTTCATAAATACTCCATAAATTTCATTAAATATAAATACTTTTCATTTTCATATTTGGGAAAAATCATATTACAACTTTACTATTACATAATATTAAATTTCAGTGATACACCTAACTTAAGAGTTAAGACACTGTTTGAATTTCCCGGTAAATCATATGTGTTAGATAATGGAATATAAACCATGAAATCTGTTCCCATAAACATATCTGGTGATAATTTAAATGTATACCCGACTCCGGTTGCTATATCAAAAACTATAGAATTTGTTTTGATGGTGTATGTAGTAACAGTTGGATTTCCGTTGGCTGGCGTTTGTGTTTCCGAAGCGCTCGAACCAAGTTTAATTCCCAAAGATGGTCCGGCAACCATATAGAACCCGCTGAAATTAAGCGCGAACATTGGGTCAATGGTTAGATAGGAGAGCGTTAAACTTACATCTGTTGTTGCGTTGTTAGCAGTGTTGGAAGCAGAAACATTTCTCATGTCAAAAGCTGTTAAATCGACCATTAACCCGATATGCTTGCTGAAAGTAATATCTAGTGTTCCCCCTATACCTACACCAATGCCACTGAATGAAAAATTTGAACTAGCTTGTTGATTGAAAATATTTAAATTTCCACTAATTCTTGGTCCAAGTAATACATCTTGTGCAAAACTCATATTTGCACCTGAGAAAATTAAAAGAAGAAAAACGCTGAAAGTAACGATTCTATTTTTCATTTGAGTTTCCTTATTGTATATGATTATTTGTTATACAGTTCTTAACTATATTTTTTTAGAAAGTTCTGTTTCGTTCAATACTTGAGTTTCCATTTTTTATTCTGTCACTTGCTTTATTAAAACTTTTGTTAAAATAATTTTAATTATCTTTGGTCACATTGATATTCATCACAAGATCTACTTAATACTCAACTAAATCCTGTTAAATTTAATTGTCCCCTTATTAAATGGCAAATAAATAATTGGAATTATTATCCGATGCATTCAATTTATCTACCCCCATTGACTTAATTATTCGTCCTATATCGCTCTGATTTTTCCCCTCATTCTTCTTCCCATTCCTGGCAATTAATTATTTATTGTTCAATATTCGTCTTATTTTCTGATCAGCAAATGCACTCTGTATTTTATTATTAAATTTATTTTCCTTATTTATACCGGCAAGTATTATTAATGATAAAGGACAAATGAATCAGTTCACTATTTTCCGTGACATAGTTCTAATCCTGCTCGTCTCTCTTCCTATAATTTATATTTTCCGGAAAATAAATCTTCCAAGCATAACTGGATTCCAATTTTGTGCTCGGCTCTTTCTTTCTAATCATCCTTATTGTCATTTCAATTATTATTTTTAAGTCGTTGCTCATATTCATAATAATAAGGATTCTGAAATATCCTATCAGAACTGCTGTGCTTACTGGACTTGCTCTTGCCCAGGTCGGTGAATTCTCCTTTGTCCTTGCTCAGGAAGGAATGACCTACCACCTTCTCGAAAGTAATTTATATAATATCTTTCTTGCCTCTTTACCAGGGTTCTTGAAAAATATTACCTGCCTCTGAATATTATAATGAAACAAGTCTCAATTCTCCGTGGGGAATCCTACAGCCTGCTTAGGAAAGAAAAAGCAGATGTCAATTCATTCGTTCATCTTGATGAAATATTGGCAGCGGGTCTTACAAGTACATATTACCTTAATGAAGATAACTATCACAATGGTCAATCTCTGAAACAGTTAAATTTGAGGGATAGGACTGGTGCCACTATTATTGCAATTGTTAAAAGTAATAATACAATTTCAAACCCCTCGGCTAAAGATACCATAGAATCTAACGATACTCTGGTAATAACAGGAACTCATAAATCTGTCGATCTGGCCTTTTCTTTGTTAGATAGTAAAGAATGAAACCGGAGTAAAATATGAACAATGATCTAAATGTAAATGAATTAATGCCCGTCTTATTCGTTGGTCATGGCAATCCTATGAATGCCATCTACAATAACTCATTTACTAAATCACTTGCATCGGAAGGAGAAATACTTAAAAAACTTAATCCCGCCGCTGTTTTGGTTATTTCCGCTCACTGGCTCTCAAATGGAACCCATGTATCAGTGTCACCCAATCCTCCAACTATTCATGATTTCAACGGCTTCCCCGATGAACTTTTCCAGGTTCAATACCCGGCTCCGGGTGCGACTGATCTTGCAATATTTACTAAAAATCTGGTTACATCTATCCATATTGAGGAGGATAATATATGGGGACTTGACCATGGTGCATGGAGTATATTAAAACATATGTTCCCGCTTGCCGATGTTCCTGTTTTCCAGCTCAGTATCGATTACAAAAAACCTCCCCGCTGGCATTTCGATCTTGCAAATGAACTAAGGACTCTTCGGGAAAAAAATGTCCTGATAATAGGTAGCGGAAATATTGTTCATAATTTGTATCTGGTCGACTTTTCTGAAAAAGCAATACCTTTTCAATGGGCTGTTGAATTTGATGAACTGGTAAAAACAAAACTAATTAATAAAGATTTCGATGCCCTCATCGATTATAAAGATATAGGTAATTCTTACCTTGCCGTTCCATCCAATGATCATTACCTGCCTTTGATGTATACACTCGGACTTTCTGATAAAAATGAACAGTTGAGCTTTTTTTATGAAGAAATTCAAAATGCATCTATCAGTATGAGATCGTTTATAATTGGAATATAATAACAGATAATTTCTATTAGGTAATTCCTTCTTTGGAAGGTAAAATATACCTCCTTTGCTTTGGGTAAATAATGTTAATTTTTATCTTTTTTAGCAGAAATATATCTAAAAATTCTGGCACTACAGTTGCATATTAAAGCCTGAAAATAGAAAATAGATCACCTCTCAAGTGTTAACCGGAGATCGGTTCACTTTTAAAAGCGTCTCTCGAAAGTTTGACGCTTTTATTTTTTAGCTAAATGAATTTCTAAACCATTTTATCGCAAGTTTAGCTATCTCATTAGAAGACTCATTGAACTTATGATCTGCCCCTTCTATTATTTCTATTCTCGACTCCCTTGGAAGAAATCTGATTCCCCTTTGTGTAATTTTTAACAGCATTATTTCCTCTTCTCCCTTATCTCCATGAATAATAAGAACAGGACATTTAACTTTACTTAGTAAACTTTCCTGATCTATCTGGTCAAAATCATCAAGTAATTCCCTGTTTATTATTACAACATCCCTTGTTTTCGAATTCTTTTTGATTATCATATATCCGGTTCTGTTCAGTTCTTCAACTTGCTTTTCGGAATAATACTTATTCCAATCATACTTAACTGTTCCTGTAATAGCTCCAGCCAAAACTATGGAGCCTATATCCTTGCTGTATGCCCGTAAACTTATCAATGATCCATAACTTTGACCATATAGTCCGATATTCGAGTAACCTCTGTTTTTAGCATAAGCGATTACAGAATATAGATCCTGTACTGCATTCCCGGGCATTAGGATTTCATCATCGCTCTCGCCGCAGCCGCAGTAATCATATGCGATAACTCCGTATCCTGATTCACAAAATTTTTCAGCTATCTTATCAAATCTTCCTTCCATTGATTTATCCCCTGTAAATCCCGCTGACATTATTATAATGGACTCTGATCCCGCAAACCAATGGTTTGCTGCAATAATAAAACCTCTGTTATTTTTGATGAAAATCTTAACCATCATTACCTTTATACATTCTATTATAGGTATCTCTGTCTTTTCACATATTAGAATAGTAAAATTATAAATTCCCTCTATTCTCTGTCTGTTCTAAATCATATTTAATAACAGAATTATCAAAGCAGTTTCTAAAATTTGCCTCAATTGTGCCTGCTCTCTGCTATCATTTGTAATATACTTTATCATTGCAAATCACATAATTAGATAGAGGATATCTTTATAATTTTTACTTAAAATTATTTAATTATTAAAAAGGAAATTCTATGATCTCGAAACAGGATCTTTTGAAAATTTTTAGAAAAGAATTCGATACAACTTTAAAGGTAATGCGGGCATTTCCGGAAAATAAGTTAGATTTTGCCCCGCATGAACGTTCCTCCAAAGCTAAAAGTATTATGACTACGTTTATTTTTGAAATGTATTTAATTGAATTAAATGTCTTCGGCAAAAAAATTGAGAAATCTGAATTTCAATCCTATTTACCAGAAAATTTGAAGATGATATTATCTGATTTTCAAAAGGAAACGGAGTTTGTAATTTCAAGTCTCCAGGCTTTATCCGACAATGAGATGAATAAAGAGGTCCGGTTTGCAGAATCTAAGTTTACAGCCGGTGATTTCATGCTTATGATGTTATTCGATCAGATTCATCATAGAGGACAGCTCTCTACTTATGTTCGAATGGCTGGTGGTAAAGTTCCTTCAATTTACGGGCCCTCAGCTGACGATAATTCTACTAATCTGTAGACTTTTATCACAGAATTGTGATAAAACATCCTTGATTTAAAGAATAAAATTTTTATTTTCTTTTGTATAGAGATCTTCAATAGATATTAAATAAACCTTAAATTGTCATATTTTCAACCCTATATTCTTAAAAGAAAAATTTAATATTTAATGTAAAAATTGTATTTTATGTAAAAGGTAATTTTTATAGTTAATCCACATTATAAGGTTAAACAAAAGGAGTACTTTATGAAAAAAGTAATTTTACCAATTATGTTCACATTATTCTTGGCATTTACTTTGTTTGC
>JARLHD010000137.1 GCA_031292435.1 Ignavibacteriaceae bacterium | reverse complement strand
GATTGACCCGTTTTTTATTCCTTCTTTTATTTCGGGATCAATATCATTTGAGATTAAGAATTTATTTTTAACACCAGAATAGCTAATTCCAAATTGTTCTGAAGCTACCAGTTCTTCAGGAAGGAGGAAAGTTTTTATATTTCCGGATTCATAAATCATTGTGTGAATAAATCTATCGGGAAATGAGACAGACAGGTTCTGTGAAAGCAGCGGGGCACAGAATAATAAAAGTAATGGAAAGAATTTCATAGAGTATTTGAAATAGATATTTTAAGAAATTATAAAACTAACCAGTTTCAATAATTATTTTAACAGGATCATTTTTTTGATAGAGGAGAAATTAGTTCCGTCAATTTTATTGAACGCAATTATACGGTAGAAATAAACTCCTGATGAAATACTTCTGTCAATTGAAGAGGGATTGAAATCTATTGAGTAAAACCCTGCTGCTTGTTCTTCATTAACTAACCGATGTATACGTTCACCTGCAATGTTATAAACTTCTATAGTTACTCTGGAATCCAGGGGAAGAGTATAAGATATTTTTGTTGACGGGTTAAATGGATTAGGATAGTTCTGGCTAAGTTCGAAAATTTTAGGAGAGGCGACTTCAGTTTCAATTATTTTGCTATAATCGAAGGTGCCGTCGTTATCAACCATTTTAAGTCTGTACTGATATTTACCGCTCTGGAGATTATTATCTGCAAATGAATAATGTCTTGGAGAATTACTCAACACAGAAGCATTAACAGAGCCAATAGATTCCCAATTAAAACCGGATGTTTTTCTTTCGATAATAAATTTATTGCTGTTCTTTTCTGTCTGAGTTGACCAATTTAATAATATATTACGTCCCTGAACATTGGCCATAAATGATGAAAGTTCTACCGGAAGGGTTAATTCTGAAAGGGGGCGCCTCCAAACTCCTGCTGCGGAAGTCCCTGCAAAGAGATTCGTTCCACTAATGGCGAGAGACAATATATAGTTATTATCAAGACCTACTGGAGTCCAGCCAGCTCCATTATCATTGGAAAGAAATATCCCGCTATTAGTACCGGCAAAAAGAGAGCTTCCATTGACTGCGAATGAATAAACATAAGTACTTGTTAATCCGCTATTGACCTGAGTCCAATTTGTACCATTATTAGTAGAAATATACACACCGCTACCCCAAGTACCGGCAAATATTTTAGTACCAATAACTGTAAGTGCCTGAATATATTTACCAGAAAAACATCTGGACCAGTTAGTCCCATTATTAGTTGAAAGATATATACCACCGCCGTCACTACCTATTGTACCTGCGTATACGTTATTGCCACTTAGAGCTATTGAATAAACAGAACCAGTATCCACCGATCCATAAATATTTTGAGGATCGACCAATGACCAGCTTGATCCACTGTTAGTGGAAATATTTATGCCTTCAATGCCGCCCGCAAAAATATTACTTCCATTTGAAGCAAATGTATAATAAGTCCAACCTCCTACACCCATGCTGACGCCACTCCAATTTGTCCCATTGTTGGCTGAACGATAAACGGACACTGTAGTAGCATTATAAATATCAGTCCCATTAATATATAATGCATTAATGTCAGTAAAACTAAGGCCATTATTTACTTGCGTCCAATCAGTGCCATCATTAGTTGAACGATAAACTCCGCCAGGAGAAGTACCGGCAAATATATAGGAGGCATTGACAGCTAAACTTTTAACTTTGCCAGTACCGGTACCGGAAGTTTGAACCCATTGGGCTTGAAGAATTACATTGGAATAAATAAAGATGAGGATGGCAAAAATACTAACTAAACATTTCATTTGGCACTCCGTTATAAAAAAGATGTGTAATTATTATATTATTGGAATCCTGAGGTGTTCACTATATCCGAGACATTATCATGATTTCAATTAAAGTTATTGAATATTATTGGAAATATCAATTAAGTATTTAATAAAAAATATTTTATTGATTATAGGGAATTATATACGAAAATGAAGGCCCATCAAGTAGCCAAAATCATAAGGCAACAAATCAGATCCGAATTGTTTTATCTGAAATAACCCGGCTTCGATAAATATTATCTTTGATATGGAAATACCAATTGCTTCATCGAATGTTGCTCCAATGAAGTAATTTGTTTTTTTATTATCATTTCCATAATCAAGCTGCTCACTTCCGAAGTTAAATCTAAATCCACCTGAGAAATACAGTATCCTGGG
>JARLHD010000136.1 GCA_031292435.1 Ignavibacteriaceae bacterium | reverse complement strand
TTAAGCATCAACTTCCTTAAAATTTTAATATATTTTTTTATACTAAAACTATTAACAAGTATACCATTGCCATTATCGCGGATTATTTCCCTGATGCTTGGAAAGCTATCAAAGGCAACGGGGATACAACCTAATTTAACAGACTCGACAAGAACCATCCCCAAACCTTCTGAGGTAGAGGTCATACATAATATTTCTGATTCGCGGTAATAAATTTCCGGGTCGCATAGACCCTTAAAAACAACGCGTTCTATTTTATAATAGAGAACATATTTTTTAAGGTCCTTCAGCAATGGTCCGTCACCAACAATTACCAATTCCCAATCCGGGAATTCGCGATATAATTTTTTCCATATTTCTATAATCCGATCGGTTCTTTTCTGAAAATATTTAACTCTACCTACATACAGTAGCTGTTTTTTTCTATTTACATTTATGGATGGATACAATTCAGGGCTAGGATTTAATATAGCAGTTATTTTGTTTTTAGCAGAGAGACCCGTCAAATTAATAAAAGGAGAGATAAAATATTTTGATAGTAATACAATACGAGTACTAGTCTCATATAGTTTGTGGTAATGAGCGAGCAATTTTTTTTTGACAGAGTAATAACGAAACGGGTAAAATATAATTCTTAACAATCTTCTAAATAAGCTGTATATATGCAGAATTGAACCTGAAAAATCACTAAGTTCATTAAGACGGGCAAGTGGGTCGAAGTGAATAACGGAATATAATTTAGTATTACTAAGTTTTGCAGCTTCAGAACACAGGATACTGAATTCGAGGATATCACCCGCCTGATTCATTAATACATCTGCATTTCTATTCAGAAGAAACTCAGAAAAGAAACGGACATTATTATCAGTTAAGAAATTATTTTGATCGGGCAGAAATGTTTGATTTGCTGCCGGGATGTAGGCTTTTGAGAAACGTGATTTTTTACCGACAATAAAATAGACATTATGTCCAAAGGATATGAATTGTTCAGCAAGAATAGCTGAATCTTTTTCAATTCCACCTATTTGAGGATTTAATTCCTGTCCATTTGCAATTATTATATTCATATTTGACCTCGAGTTCAATTTATGAGATAATTGAACATCGGATTTCAAATAGAACATAATGATCAGAAATGAGTTTATATAGTCCTTAGCGCACACATTTGTG
>JARLHD010000135.1 GCA_031292435.1 Ignavibacteriaceae bacterium | reverse complement strand
ATGATTATCAGCAGCATTGCACCGTTTATAGCGCAAACATGAATATTCCAACAGATGCTATTCAGCCTGATGCAAAAACTGTTATTATGGCAAACTATAACCGTCATGTTTCTGATAAAATACCCCGCTGGGATCGCCCCGGGGATGATGGAGGTATCTGGCAGGAAACCTGGGCTACCCGTTGCCTTGACACTAATTCCGTTACTCGTCCTAACCTGCACATTATCGAAGGAATCTATGGCAGAGATGGAAATTTTATTGTGGGACCCGGTGCTGATGGTCTGGCTACTGACTATATGACAAACTACATTATATTTGGTAAAAATCCCTTTCATGTCGATATAATCGGTCACTGGCTTGGTGGACATGAACCTGGAAACTTCGGTTTGTTCCATATGGCCATGGAACGCGGCCTGTCTTCAATTCTTAACCCTGCTAAAATTCCTCTCTATGAGTGGCATTTAGATAGCAGCGCAGCAGTTACTCCATTGGAAAATTTTACACGCACTCCCCTAAAAACATATTATCTCCAAAGAAATTATAACGGGCAGACTGAAGACTATTGGCATCTCGTAAATGAACCTTATAATTATCCCGTTTCTTCAGTGGATAATCTGCCTCAACGCCCTAATAGTTTTGTTCTGTATCAGAATTTTCCTAATCCTTTCAACCCTTCTACTGCTATACAGTTTTCAATTCCGCAAAACGGCAATGTCAGGGTTGAAGTTTGCGATATTGCGGGTAGCGTTATAATGAGCCTTACTGATAAGTATTATTTGAAGGGGACCCATCTTGTTTCATGGAATACCAGTCAAAACGTTTCCGGAATTTATTTCTATCGGATGTTCTTTAATGGATATGAACAAACAAGAAAAATGCTGTTGCTGAAATAATCAAATTACTTAACAATCCCGGTTTAACTGTAAATAAAAAAGCATAGTGTTATTAATGATAAATAAAATTATATCTCCTTTAATGTTGTTATCAGCATTGATAATGTTAATTTTTATATTCAGTCCCGTGATGCAGGCGCAGATAATTAGATGCTTTGCTTGTAAAGAAGAAATAAAAGGGGCCTACATAATTGTGGATGGAAATTATTACCATGCTCAGCACTTCGTCTGTAAAAAATGTGGTAAACCTATCGAAGGCTCTTACCAGAAATTGCTTGGTGATTATTACCATCCTGATTGTTATGAAAGTGAAACAGCCGTTAAATGTGCTGTGTGTGGTCAGATTATTACTGGTGAAATGATTACAAAGGATCTCAAGTTCTATCACCCTGAATGCTATAAGAAATTCATTGTACCAAAATGTTCAGTATGTCTGGAACCCATGGAGGGTGAATACAAAGTTGATGTCTATGGGAATAAATTTCATGCATATCATATAGGTGTACTCGACCAATGCGAAATTTGCGGCAGGATAATTTGCAGTGCCCTTACTAATGGCGGAAGATATTATGAAGATGGGAGACATATCTGTAATCTCTGCTATGAAAAAGTGGAATATAACAGGCAAAATATCCAGGATTTATTAACTAAAGTGATAGATAAATTAAATCAAATGGGAATCAGACTGAGCAAAAATAATATCTCAGTTCAGGTTGTTGATAAAAATGAACTTAAGAGAATTTCAGGTATGGAGAAATTTAATCAGCTTGAAGGGTTCTGTCAGTCTCAGGGACAAACTATTTATGTCAACAATACTAAAAAGAAAACTAATTTTAATCATAAAATATTTGTGTTGTCTGGTCTGCCTTCTCTTAATATAGAAGGTATTTTAGCCCACGAACTGATGCACACCTGGGCTGCTGAAAATACTCCTGACAATCAGCCCCCTGATGTTAGAGAGGGAAGTTGTAATTATATATCATATCAATATCTGATTTATTCCTCTGATCCTGACGTTAAATATCTTCTGCTCGGTATGGAAAAAAATACTGACCCGGTTTATGGTCAGGGATTTCAGAAAATAAGAAATAAGTTTTACGGAAAACCTATCAGCGCATTATTGGATTATCTTAAATCTGGTAATTAGTAACTCTGCAATTCAATATTATAGCACTCACCATTATTGTGATCTGTTTCTTTTCGCTTAACAACATCAGTCCTCATAAATTATTATATTATTTCACTATATAAATGAGGTTATCATGAAAATGAGATTTTTAGGAAATACAGGTATTAAAGTTTCAGAGATCTGCTTCGGTGCTATGACATTTGGCGGAAGAAGTTTCTGGAAAGTGATTGGCGAAGTCGACCAGAAAGAAGCCAACAGTATTGTAAATACTGCAATTGAAAATGGTATAAATTTTTTCGATACTGCTGACGTTTATTCAGAAGGATTATCTGAAGAAATTCTGGGTAAGGCACTCGGGGCTAACCGTAAAAATATTATTCTTGCAACAAAAGTTCGTGGACGAACTGGAAAGGGTCCTAATGAAATTGGTCTCTCCCGCCATCATATTATTGAGAACTGTAACGCAAGTCTTAAAAGATTAGGTACGGATTATATCGATCTCTACCAGGTACATAGTTTTGATCCTGCTGCCCCAATGGAAGAAACCCTCCGTGCATTGGATGATCTTGTCAGAATTGGCAAAGTTAGATATATCGGTGCATCCAACCACACTGGCTGGCAGCTTATGAAGGCTCTTTCAATTTCTGAAAAACAGAACCTGGAAAAATATGTTACTCTTCAAGCCTACTATTCTCTTATTGCTCGCGATCTGGAATATGAACTTGTACCTCTCTGTCTTGATCAAAAATTAGGTATCCTTACCTGGAGCCCTTTGGGAGGTGGATTTTTAACCGGTAAATATAGAAGAGGTAAAAACCGTCCCGAAGGTGCTAGAAGAACTGATCCTACCGGCCAGTTCCTTCAGTTCGATGAAAATAAAGGATTCGATATTGTCGATGAATTGGAAAGAATTGCCAGTAACCATAATGCCACTATCACTCAGGCTGCGCTTAATTATCTGTTAAGAAAACCGGGAGTTTCTTCTGTTATAACTGGTGCAAGAACTAAAGAACAGATTGCGGATACTGTTAAAACATCCGATTGGGAAATGTCTCCGGAAGAAGTAAAACGTCTGGATGATTTGAGTAAACCCCCTCGAATTTACCCCTATTGGATGCTCGAAGGACAATTGCATGATAGGTAATTATAATTAATCTTATAATGCTATGTTTTATAAGTCTATCTTCCTTCATTTGAAAGGAATATCTTATCCAATTTAAATATATTTACCATATTGATTATTAAAAACTTGTAATTTTCTCATATCAGAATGAACAAAATAACACATAGGTTCTATATCGGTTCTTTTTTTGCAATAGGAATTGCCGCCACAGTCTATTTGTTATTTAATGGTTATCAATATTATTCCTCTCCCCTCGAAGATCGGTTTTTCCTCTCTCAGCACTTGTCCTTAAAACCTTCCGGCACCCTTGGTCATGGCATAGGCATCCTGGGTTCTTTAATGATGATCATTGGAGTTGCTATATATATTGTCAGGAAAAGAATAAGAAGGTTCAGTAACCTTGGTATCCTGAAACATTGGCTTGAGTTCCATATCTTTCTATGTTCACTTGGACCTGTATTTGTTCTTTACCATACAGCATTTAAATTCGGGGGTATCGTTGCTGTTAGCTTTTGGAGTATGGTAGCAGTTGTATTAAGTGGAGTCGTGGGAAGATTCATATATATACAAATACCTCATTCTATTTCCGGTCAGGAACTAAATATGAATGATCTGAATTCAATGACATCAGAACTCGATAATAAATTAAGGAACGAAACTTCTTTATCTTCTGGAATATTCAGGGAAATTGAATCTGCTTTTGACCCTGCTCTTTATTCAAGAATTTCTTTAGCCGCAGGTATAATTCATATAGTTACCGAACATTTTAAGATGCATTCGTTTTCAAGAAAACTCAAATCAGATCTGAAATCAGCAGGGTTGGATAAGCTTCATATTAAAGAAACTCTTAAAACTGTTAAATCTAAAATTATAATTTCCCGGAGAATAGGACTTTTGCGAAAGATGCATAATATCTTCAGATATTGGCATGTCTTTCATCTTCCGTTTGCAATTGTAATGTTTGTAATAATGTTCATTCATGTCGCTGTAACTATAGTCTTTGGATATAAATGGATTTTTTAGGAGTATAGAGTGAAATTCAAAGTAATATATATCTATATAATATTCATAATTGCTGCTGTTTCTATCCTGATCTTTGTAATCAGTAGTGGTAATACTCAGGTTACTGAAATAAATCCGAAAAGTCCGATGCCTGAGGATGCAATCCATAAGGGCATACAAAATCCAACCTCTCCTCCTCCTTCAAAGGATAATGTATCTGAAAGTTTTAGGCAGGAATTGTCAGGTCTGAAAGAAGCCGTCGAAAATAATCCAAACGATACCGCAGCTCTTAAAAGTTATGCAGATTTGCTTGCTGCTTCTCATAAACCTCAGGAATCGATTGCATTATACGAGAGAATATTAAAGAAAAATCCTAAACGAATAGATATATTGTTTTCCCTTTCTCAAATATATTTTAATAGTGGAGATTTCGATAAAGCTGAAGAGGCAACTAATAAAATTCTTCACTATGATAAGAATAATATTCAGGCGCTCTATAACCTTGGTGCTATTGCAGCCAGTAGCGGGAAATCTGATAAAGCAAGGCTTATCTGGAATAAATTAATAAAAGAATATCCTAATTCTGATTTGACTACGACAACTAAGGAATCTCTGAATAATTTGAAATAACTGATATTATATGGAAGTAATTCTTGAAAATATTATTGCCTATGCTTTCGTCTTCATCCTCTTTGTTTCGATTATAGCATTTTACCTTTGGAGAAATTCGAAAAGTTCAAAGGAAACTAAAGCTAAAATTGATAAAGCAAAGGAGCTTGGCTTCTATGAACCTGTTTCTCTTCACCCTGTTGTAAACCTTGAAATCTGTATCGGTAGCGGTGCCTGCATTACTGCATGTCCCGAAAAAGATATTCTTGGAATTGTTAATGGGCAGGCTTTCACTATAAATGCTTCACGATGCGTGGGACACGGTGCTTGTTTTAATGCCTGCCCCGTCCATGCTATTACTCTATTAATTGGTACCGAGAAAAGAGGAATCGATCTGCCTCACGTTTCTCCTGAGTTTGAGACCAATGTTCCGGGTATCTTTATTGCCGGGGAATTGGGGGGCATGGGTTTAATAAAAAATGCTGTTGAGCAGGGAAGACAGGCAGTCGAAATTATTTCTAAAAGGACTAAACGGACTTTAAATGCAGATTATGATTTGCTTATAATTGGCGCAGGTCCTGCGGGTATCTCTGCTTCCCTTACTGCAAAAAAGAATAATCTTAAATTTATAACTCTGGAACAGGATAGCCTGGGCGGTACTGTATTCAATTTTCCCCGTGCAAAACTCGTAATGACTTCTACAATGGAACTTCCTCTTTATGGGAAAATTAAATTAAATGAGACTTCTAAATCTGCACTCATGAATTTATGGACTGATGTGCTTGCTAAAAATAATATTAAAATAAATGATCAGGAAAAAGTTGAAAAGATTAATAAGGAGGATGAATTCTTCGAAGTGATATCTTCTAAGAATAACTACAATGTTAATTACGTCCTTTTGGCAATTGGAAGGAGAGGCTCACCAAAAAAATTAGGCGTGCCCGGAGAATCAAAAGAGAAGGTTTATTATCGTCTCCTTGAACCGGAATTAATTCATGATCAGAATATATTAATAGTTGGTGGTGGTGATTCTGCTATTGAATCAGCTTTATTATTAAAAGATGAAAATAATGAAGTAACCATTTCTTATCGGAGTGCAGGTTTTTCTCGCCTTAAACCTAAAAACCAGGAGAAAATAGAAGAAGCTATAAATAATAAAACTATTGCTGTCATATATAATTCTACTATTGTTGAAATTTTGGATAATCTGGTTGTCTTATCTACCGATGATGGAAATCACAAGATAGAGATTTCAAATAATTTAGTCTATATATTTGCAGGAGGTGAATTACCTACCAATTTCCTTGAAAAGATAGGAATTGAGGTATCACGGAAATATGGTGAGATAATATTAAAGCACTAAAAAGCTTCCTTAGTAATGAAATTATTGCTTCTCATTTTGCTTATTTCTATATCTTTATATCCGCAGATTTCACCTGGGGATCTTACCAACGCTCATTCCAAATATGAAGGGATCAGTAACTGCACAAAATGCCATGTTCTGGGTAAGCAGGTAGATAATTCAAGGTGCCTCGATTGCCACAATGATATAAAAGATCTAATCTCCTCTGGTAGGGGATATCATTCATCCGGAGATGTAAAAGGGAAAACCTGCTCCCAATGCCATAGTGAACATCATGGTAGAAATTTCAAAATAATCAATTTTAATAAAGATAATTTTGATCATAAAAAGACTCTCTTCGATTTAACTGGTAAACATTCTAAAACACAATGTTTTGGCTGTCATCAGCAAAAATATATCAGATATAAGTCTGCAAAACTCCTGAATAATACTTATCTCGGTCTTGATATGAATTGCATTTCCTGTCACGAAGATTTTCATCAGGGTACTCTATCAAATGATTGTATTAATTGCCATAATACTGAAGCCTTCAAACCTGCCCCCAAATTCAATCATAATAATTCACAGTTCAAGCTTACAGGTTCTCATATAAAAGTAGAATGTGTAAAGTGCCATATTTGGGTAATAAAAGATGGAAAGGACTATCAGAAGTTCAAAGGTATTTTATACTCTTCATGTATAAATTGCCATAAAGATGTTCACCAGGGTAAGTTTGGAAATGAATGCAAAAGTTGTCATGAAACCTCTACCTTTAAGAAAATAAATCAGCAGGCTGTAAACCATGATAAAACAAATTATCCCCTGATTGGTAAGCATAGATCTGTTGCCTGCCAGGCTTGCCATAAAAATGATCTTAACTCTAAACCTAAGTATAAAAAATGTATTGACTGCCATTCCGATTACCATAAAGGAGATTTCGTTGTAAATGGTGAAGTAAAAGATTGCAGGGATTGTCACAATGAATTTGGATACAGCCCTTCTCAATTCACAATAGAGAATCATGATAAAACATCTTATAAACTCACTGGAAGTCACTTAGCTGTTTCATGCCGGTCCTGTCATTTTAATAATGATAGCTGGCATTTTAAGAATATTGGGAATAACTGCATTGACTGTCATAAGAATGTGCATGGGAATGAATTAAATGCTCATATCATGCCGGATAATGATTGTAGGGTTTGTCACGAAACCAACAATTGGTACAGTATTCAATATGATCATAATAAAACTGCATTTAAACTAATTGGAAAACACATGTCTGTTGAATGCGGCAAATGCCATCATAAAGATGAAAATGGTAAAAGCGTTTACAAATTTGTCTCAACGAAGTCAGAATGTTTTAACTGTCATAAAGATATCCATTTCGGACAATTTAAAGATTCAATGTGTACTAATTGCCATGGTTTTGTCAATTGGATACCTGAAACATTTGACCATAATAAAACTGCTTTCCCTTTAGAAGGCGCACATAAAAATTTATTTTGTAATTCATGCCATAAAAAAACTGAAGTGGAAGGAAATACTTTCGTTAAATATAAACTGGAAAATTTCAAATGCGCTGCTTGTCATTCATAGCAATTTTAATATTTCTTGCAGGCAGACCCTTTGCCCAATCTCCTCATGGAAAATCAATCGGAGAGTTGGATTGCTCTTCTTGCCATCAATCCACTACGTGGAAGGTTGAAATGAATAAAATAGAGTTCGATCATAATCTGACTAACTTTAAACTAGTTGGACAGCATAATATTGTTAACTGCCGTTCCTGCCATATAAGCCTGGTTTTCTCTGATGCAAAAACAGATTGCTATTCCTGTCATACCGATATTCATCAGAATACCGTAGGATTTAGTTGCGAAAGATGTCATACTCCCGAAACTTGGATTGTTAAAAACATAAAACTGGTTCATCAGCAAAGCAGGTTCCCCCTCGTAGGTGTTCATCAAAGTATTGATTGTACCCGATGCCATTCAGGCTATAATAATCTGAATTTCCAGCCGATTGGCGCTTCATGTTATTCATGCCATTCGAATGATTTTACTAATGCCCGGAACCCGAATCATATTACATCAGGTTTTTCAACTGATTGTGAAACCTGCCATTCTATTGATAGCAAATTCTGGACTGCTCAAAATTTCCAACACGACTTCTTCCCTTTAACCGGGGGTCATAAAATTGATAACTGCTTTGCTTGTCATAAGCAGGGAACCTTTGCAGGTCTTTCAAAGGTCTGCATATCATGTCATCTGTCCAACTATAATAGCACAACTAATCCAATTCATGGTGCATTGGGATTATCAACAGATTGCCAGTCATGTCATACGACTAATCCGGGTTGGCAGCCTGCTTCTTTCACGGTTCACAATAATTATTTTACATTAGCAGGTATTCATTCAAGTTTACCATGTTCACAATGCCATAAGGGGAATTATTTACCATCAAGCCTGCCGAATGACTGCTATAGCTGCCATACAAATGATTATAATAACACCACTAATCCTAATCACCAGTCTGCACAGTTTCCACATGACTGCCAGACATGTCATACACAATTAGTATGGAGTCCGTCCACTTTTAATCATGACGGACAGTATTTCCCGATATATTCAGGATCTCATAACAACAGGTGGACTCTTTGTTCCCAATGCCATCAGTCCTCCACAAACTTTGCTTTTTTTACTTGTATGTCCTCGGGTTGTCACCCCCAGACATCTACTGTAAACGAGCATAATGGTGTTCAGGGTTTTGTTTATGCTGCCGCTGATTGCTATGCCTGTCATCCGCAAGGATCCGGTGGGGGTTTCAATCATGCTGCTTCTAATTTCCCATTAACAGGAGCACATATTTCTGTCGATTGTATTCAATGTCATCAAAATGGTTATACTAATATTCCCAAAACTTGTGTGAGTTGTCATCAGAATAATTATAATACTGCCGCAAATCCAAATCATAAATTTTTAGCATTGTCTACTGATTGTAGTACATGCCATACTACGGTGGCAGGTTGGCAGCCGGCTACATTTGCAATCCATAGTAACTATTTTCCTCTGGTTGGTGCCCATGCTGCAATAGCCACCTGCTTAAATTGTCATAATGGTAATTACAACAATACTCCTAGCCAATGTTCTGGATGTCACTTAGTCGCTTACAATTTATCTCAGAATCCAAAACATCAGATTGCTGGTATATCAACTGTATGCCAATCATGTCATAATACGGTTGCTTGGATTCCTTCAACATTTAGTCATACTACAACTGGATTTGCTTTAACAGGTGTGCATTTAACTTTACAATGTTCATCATGTCATGTAGGAACAACATCAGGGCTAAATTCACTATGCGTTTCCTGCCATCAGTCAAATTATAATACTGCCGCAAATCATCTTGCTCAGAGTTATCCAACTACCTGCGAAATGTGCCATAATACTTCGGATTGGACTCAATCAACATTTAATCATCAGACAACCCCATTCCCATTAACCGGTGCCCATATAACAGTTTTATGTGGTAGCTGTCATCAGACTGGATTTATTGGAACCCCCACAGCCTGCGCAAGCTGTCACCAGACTAATTATAACAATACAACTAACCCTAGCCATACAAGTCTGCAGTTGGCTGTAACCTGTGAAACATGCCATACAACTAATCCGGGTTGGCAGCCGGCTGCTTTCCCAATACATAATAATTATTACACTTTAGCAGGCGCCCATACAAGTTTAATATGCACACAATGCCATAATGGAAATTACTTACCAACAAGTGTAGCAACCGACTGCTTTACCTGCCATACAACAGATTATAATAATACTACTAATCCGAATCACCAGGCTGCACAGTTTCCGCATGACTGCCAGACATGTCATACACAATCCGTATGGAGTCCGTCCACTTTTAATCATGACGGACAGTATTTCCCAATTTATTCAGGATCTCATAACAACAGGTGGACTCTCTGTTCCCAATGCCATCAGTCCCCCACAAACTTTGCCTTATTTACTTGTATGTCCTCAGGTTGTCATCCACAGACATCTACAGATTCAAATCATAATGGCATTTCCGGGTATGTTTATACTGCCAGTGCATGCTATAACTGTCATCCAAGAGGTAATGGCGGTGGGAAAATAAGAGTTCAGCATTTGAGGATATATAATTGAAATTATTGGATATATAACCATTTTAGTATGCGTAAAATATTATCTTTAATATTGTTGCTTATCGCTGATTCATTAATTCTTGCCCAGTCAAATGGTAAAGAAGAAAGGATAGGTTCCGTTACTTTCAAATCTACTCAGAATGTTTACGCCAAATTTGAAAATACAAAGGATATAAAAGTTGGAGATACTTTATTTATTAAAGATACCGGCTATCTTCATCCGGCAATTATTGTAAAATATCTTTCTCAACACTCTATTGCAGGTGCATTAATTGATGGAAAAGAATTAAATATTGACAATAAGATTTATGCTTATGTAAGTCCAGCTTTACCGGCAAATACAACAATTAAAGAATCAACCTCAACTCCTAAAGTAATAGGGAATAACACTCCGGAAAATAATTTCAATGAACCGGGTGGGAAATATAAACCGGCAGGACAAAATATTTCAGGACGTTTTTCTATTCAGTCCTTTTCAAATATTTCGAATTTCACTAACTCTGGTAATTATCAACAGTGGAGATATTCTTTTGTGTTTAATGCCGACTCTATATCAGGTTCACCGGTCTCATTTTCCGATTATATAATATTCACATACAAAAATGGGGACCTGTCTGATTTTAAAGATAACTTCCCGCAGAACCTTAAAATTTACGATCTGGCTGCAAATTATAAGTTTAATGAATCCTCAAATCTTTGGTTTGGAAGGCATCTTAACAGAAGAGTCTCTAATATTAGTTCCATTGATGGATTCCAATATGAACAATCTTTTGAACAATATTATGGTGGTATAATTGCTGGATCAAGACCTGATTTCAATGATATGGGATTTAATTTCAAGTTGTTTGAATATGGTGGATATGTGGGAAGGACTGATACCGTAAATAACTCTTTTATGGAAAATACGATTGCTTTAATGCAGCAGACAAATAATTTTAAGACAGATAGGCGGTTCCTGTATTTCCAGCATACAGATAACCTAATTCCCGAAATTAACCTTTTCTTTTCTTCCGAAGCAGATTTATTCAAAAAAATATTAAATATTGGACAATCTACTTTTTCACTCACCGGTCTATATGCCTCAGCTAATTATACCCCCGACCATACTATATCATTTTCTTTATCATATGACGCCAGAAAAGATGTTATTTATTATGAAACCTATAAATCTTTAGCCGATAGTTTAATTGATCATGAAACCAGACAGGGTTTCAGGGCTGGGGTTAATCTGCATCCAATAAATAACTTATTTGTAGGTCTTTCCGCTGGATATCGTTTTCAACCTGGTGATTCTAAACCTTCTCGGAACTTTAACGGAATTATATCCTATGGCAGCATCCCGGTTATAGATGTTTCACCCTCTGTTTCCTATACCAGGCTGATCAGCAGTTATATCGATGGTTCAATTTGGGGTGCCAGTTTGTCAAAATATCTTTTGGATTTTATTAGCATTTCCTTAAACTATAATCATAATCATTATAATTTTCTATTTGGCGATCTGAAGCAGAATATTTTATCAGTCGACTTATCCTCAAAAATCTGGCAGCAGATATTCTTAACTTTCAGTTATGAAGGAACTTTTGAACCACAAAACACATGGGGAAGATTCCTCCTCGATCTGACAACAAGATTCTAAATTCCACTATTATTTTTACAAAATATTTACCTTTCGTATACCAAATCGAGCGCATTTCCAGCGCATTTCGAGCGCAATTCCTATCTGCTACTTTACTTAAATTCTACTGTTACTGCTTACACAATAGCACTCGTACGATAATCCTTAAATATTATTATCCTCCTAATTAACAAGCCGTACGATATTATGCTATGTTTTATTAACTCTTAACTGTCAAGCCGTACGATTTGGCTGATACCTTTTAAAAAACAAAAGGTTCGCATCCTGGGGATACGAACCTTGAATATTCAGTAATTATCTATTTTACTTCAATAACATCATCTTTTTTGTACTTGTAAAATTCTGTGTTCCATCAACAGAATTAGTCTGTATTGAGTAAAAATAAACTCCGCTTGGTAATGAAGAAGCATTGAAATTCACATTATGATAACCTGCTTCCTGAACACCATTGAACAGCTGCCCAACTTTCTCACCAATTGCATTAAATACATTTAACTTCACCATACTACTGTATGGAAGAGAATAGCTTATTGTTGTGGATGGATTGAACGGATTTGGATAATTCTGTGCTAATTCAAACTGATCAGGTAGCTGGTTATAATTAACTTCTATTGTGTTGAAATACTTAAAATTGCCGTCATTATCATATTCTTTCAAACGATATAAATATAATCCCTCCTGAAAGTTTGATTTATCATTGAAGGAATATGTCTTTGTGGAGTTAGAATTACCGGCAGCATAAACAGATCCTATAAGCGTCCAATCGCTATTTCCTGTTGATCTTTCAATATTAAATTTATTGCTGTTAATTTCTGTGGCCGTAGACCAGGATAATTTAATTTGATTGTATTTTACAATCTCACCCTTAAATGAAACAAGTTCAACAGGCAGTGATGAGTTATATGTAAAAAGTGAACTATTTGACATAACCTGACCATCTGGGTTGGTAATAGTAATTGTTCTAAGTCCATTAGTCCCGCCTGTAGTTGTAATGTTAAGAGTAACTGTAGAAGGACTATTGTAAGTAATACTGTTTACAACTATACTTCCATCTATCGATGCTGAAATATGTTTAGTGAAACCGGAACCCGGTTCGTAAAAACCTAAACCTGTCGTTGTATCTCCCTTAATAACTAAAGATAAATTACTCCCGGGTCCCAAAGTGGAGGGGGTAACTGTTATAGAGGTTGGGGGTGCTGGAGCATTTAATTGTGTAACACGGCAGCCGTAAGAATTAGCAACATCACAAAATTCCTGGATAGTCCAGAATGTCATATCATCAGAAGGATCACACTCAGTCATTGAATAATCTCCCCACCTGTGAGTATCAGTTGAATTCTCTATACTATGAGTGAAATTATATGCAGTAGAACTTGCTGTGTTAGAATCAGGTGCTTGCATCGTTCCCGCTGTACTGGATCCAAGTCTGAATGTATATCCGGCATTGGCATAAGAGTAATAACCTACCGTAGTAAATCCAATTAATGCATGTCCCTGACCATTAACAGAAATGGTCGGGTAAATGTAATTCTTGTCTCTTGTATTTGTCAGACTATTCGAATATACAGTCCCGGATTGATTTAATGCAGGAGTTAATCCTGTGCTATAATTTTTAATATCATACCACCTTGCTCCAATTCGTGTCCCCGAACTTGAACCCACACCTGCGTTCGTAACCTCTATATGATGAGCTGTCCATAAATGCCCGTTTCTTATCATAGCAGACATCAATCGCTCATCATCAACGTCAAGTCTGTTTCCTGTGCCTCCCGGTTTACTGTCGCAATATTGAGCACCATCTGTGTTGGTGATTCCCGGAGTATACGTAGTCGGAACAGAAAAAGTTACCGTGGTTGAAATTGAAGGCGTAGCTGATCCAGGATTAGAAACTCTAATCAAATCTAATTGTCCATAAACTCCTGCATCAACTCCTATGAAGTATCCTTCTGTTGAAGCCGGGTCATATAAATTATCTACACCCTGTGGTGTATAAAGTCCTGAAGAAGAGGTTCCAACCGAAAAAGCTTTGGATACTATTGATCCACTCCCCATTATTGAACTTTTTTGTACTACTATTGCGGTGGTGCCAACAAACGTGCCGGAACTGTTAAATAAATTACCACCTATATAAATCGCATTCGCATCGATTCCCAGTGTAGGATAATCAAAAAAATCACTACCACTTTGCTGATAATAGAAAAATTTCATTACTGTGGAGGCACTTATGATACTATCCGCACTTACGCCAATCAGAACACGATTGTTGGTAGCAGGTAGATCAATGTCAAGAAAGAACCACCTTTTGCTTAACCGGTCATATCTAACCCGGGGATCGCAAGTAGTTGTATAGGACTTTACGCTTGCAAAAAAATTATCCAAACTTGTATTTAATGCTCCATCAGCTACTCCGGTGGTTTTATTATAAGAAATAATTTGTCCGTTAACAACAACAATAAATTGAGTCGGTCCAACATATCCCATATTATCAGGAGGAGTTGAATTAGCTCCGGTGGTCGTAAAAGTTGCACCTGTAAAATTAACACCCTTAGTAAGAGTTGTAGTAGCTTTCACCTGGTTAATTCCGTTCATTTCATTAGAAGAGGATGAGTAGCTGGATGCATTAATTGAATTTGGGTTCTGAGGAAGATTACGGCGGTCTGGGTATTGCAATTCCTTTTCGGCTTCAATCGATTTAACATGCTGAACACCCAAAATTTGTCTCGCCATTATGCTGCTTATAGTTTCTTCAACAGCATTTGCCCCATTAGTACTGATTCCCGTTATTTGACTGTACAATAATACCGGTACAATCATTATAAAAATAAATAGTATGAATATTTTCATCATGCCTCAAAATATTAAATATTAGCAAAAATTTTAGGTTAACATACTAAACATTTTCTGATATTTAAAGATAAATTTTATCAATAATGAAATAATTTATGATTGGCTCTTCTGGTCAGAATGGAATAAAAAAGGCTGCCTGTTGGCAGCCTCATTTATTATATGATTTAAATTCATTCTACTAACTATACTAACATTGGTAGTTATTTCATAAGAATCATTTTCTTGGTTGAGGTGAAACTTTTATTCCCATCAACTGACTCTGCAATTAACTGGTAGAAATAAACTCCACTTGATAGTTTTGATGAATTAAATTGAACTTCATAAATACCCGCAGTATTTGTCTCATCTTTAAGTCGCATTACTTCTTGCCCTAAGGAGTTATATATATTCAAAACAACTTTCGATGTATTAGGTAATGAATACCTTATAACTGTAGATGGATTGAAGGGGTTTGGATAATTCTGACTTAACTGAAATTCACTGGGGACTATTCCTTTGAAATCATTTAT
>JARLHD010000134.1 GCA_031292435.1 Ignavibacteriaceae bacterium | reverse complement strand
CACAGCAAACGCAGTTTCTTCAAACAGAGATGGCGTTGTAGCAGATCTTAACAATTTGGGAGCTATGGCTCAGCAGTATTACAGAAAACCAACCTCAATGGGCGGTGGCGGAAATACATTCACAGGATGGGTAATCCCAACAAAAACTGATACCACACCTAACGGTACATATGCTGCAACTGTAACAGCTCAGAGTGTTACTATAGTTGGTACGGGTAATGAAAAGAATGCAGGTAGCGCGATCGTTCATACAGCTACTGTAACTTCAACGACTATCGCGGTTGTTAAAACTAATTAATTTTAACAGGCTTAATCTTACTTTTTCGTTTTCACAAGGCTGATAAAATGACTATATTTTATCAGCCTATTGTTTTTTAAAGGATCAAGATGGTCGAATTTAGATTTACAGCAGAAAAATTAAATGGACAAACTTTAAGCGGTTCTTTAACTGCGATTTCCTTTTATGAAGGGAAAAAGAAGATTACAAGGTTGGCTGAAAAAAATCAATTAAAAATTAAAAATATTGAAAAGAAATCAACCTTTCTTTATCGAGTTAGAAAAGGAAAAGATCAGCCATTCCGTGGAGAACAGAAAGCATTTACAAAAAAAGAAGTTGAAGATGCCTTATCACGACTTGGCTATGAAGTTTTAAATGTTAATAAAAAATTAATCGATTTCCAATCAAAACCCCCTCAGACTGAAATTGTAACATTTGTAAAAATTAGTGCCGAACTTCTTGACCAAAAATTATCTTATGGTGAAATTCTAACTTTATTAATCAACGATACCAGCAATAAAACTTTAAGAGAAACTCTAAAAGAAATTAATAATGATCTAAAAAAGGGAGCCGATAGTGAGGTGACCTTTTTAAAATATCAAACAGTTTTTGGAAAATTTACTGCCTACATGCTTGGACTAGCTTCTAAAAGTGGGAACATGACGGAAATATATAAAGCTACTGCAAAGTTCCTTGAAAGAAGACAAGAGTTCAAAAAAAATCTAAGAAGCGCACTCATAACCCCAGCAGTTACAATTTTTGTTCTTTTTTTAGCAGTTCTTTTTTATGTCGGATATATTTTTCCCGAGACTGCTAAATTGTTCGTTAGATTCGGGATAGATCTCCCTCCGATGACAGCATTTACTTTAAAAATGAGTGATTTTTTAATTACCTATAAATATCTTATTGCGTTCATTCTTTTTGCACCAGCTATATTAATATGGCGATTTTCAAAATCAAAAAGAGGGGGGTATATTTTTGATCAATATATTTTGAAAATACCATCCTTAGGTAATTTGATTCATAAGACTTTAATAGAAGTATACTGCCGAGTATTTTATACGTTATATAGTGGCTCGGCAGAAAGTATTGAACCTATAAGAATAGCTGCTGAAGCAACAGGTAATAAATATTTTGAGGATAGGATAAAGAATGTTGCCATACCTTTAATGATTCAAAAAGGTACGGGAATTACAGATGCATTTACAGCAAGCGGTGTCTTTACTGAAACAGCGCTATCTAGATTACATTCAGGAGAAGAAACAGGGACGATAAAGAATACTTCACTCCAATTGGCAAATTATTACGAAAGCGAAACAGTATACAAACTTAAAAATTTAATAGAATTAATCCAGGTATTTATTGCAATGATAATCATGGTGGTTATGATTATGTTAACTTTAGTATCAGCCGAAACAGCTACAGTGCGGCCCAAAACACCTGGTGCAAATAACGATGTTAAAATAGAAAGAAATATTGTATGATCGATACCAATCTTGAAATGACAGATAAGATCGGCTATCTCCTTTTCAAAAAGGGGATTATAGATGCGATAATGCTCGAAAAAGCATTGAATGCAAAAAGTAATGATAAAAATAAAATTAAAAGAAATCTTGCTCAGATATTAGTTCAGGATTTTGGTTTCGATCATGATACAATCTTTAGAGAAGTAGCAATATTATATGCGTTCAGAGAGCTCGATACTAGGCCCGAGGAACTTTCTTCGCAAAGACTGGATTCAATCAAACAAATGATTGTAGGTACCGGAGAGATGTTAAAGACGCAAATATTGGAGCACAAAATTATCCCCTTTATGTTTGATGAAAGGATAAAAGATAAATTAATTTTAGCTGCCATTGATCCTACAGATAGAAATATTCCTAAAATTGCTTTCGGACTAAATGCTAAAAAATATGAAGTTATTTATATAAGAAAAAAAGACTATGAAAAATTAATACAAATTATACTTCCACCGGAAAACGTTTACCTTAAGATGATGGAAGAATCAGTTGGTGAACTTCAGATAGACAAGGATGAGAACAGTCTTGATGAACAGGAACTAGATGCAGAAATAAATAAAAGTGCATTAATAAATTTAGTGGAGGGAGCATTAGTAGAGGGGGTTCGTATGGGGGCAAGTGATATTCACTTTGTCCCTAAATCAGGAAATAAAACGGATATTCTATTCCGAATCGATGGTAACCTGCAAGTTTGGCACGTCCAAGACGGAACTCTACCTGAAGCTGTTGTCGCTGTTGTCAAAGACCGTTCAAAAGGAATGGATCGGTTTGAAAGAGAAAGGGCTCAGGATGGCTTTATTCAGAGGGAAATTGATAGCCACATAATTCGTTTTCGTGTTTCGGTTTTACCAATGGTCGGGACTGAACTCAAAAACAAATTTGAAAGTATAGTAATAAGAATATTGGATGACAGGAAAGTCATAAGGGATCTTGACAAGCTTGGTTTGATAGGTTATTCCAAAGATGCATTTACTAAGGCAATCAACCAGCCACAAGGGATGGTAATTTTAACTGGTCCTACTGGTAGTGGGAAAAGCACAACACTTGTAGCTGCTTTATATCAGGTAATAGATCCGACGGTTAATGTTTTAACAGTTGAAGACCCAGTTGAATATGTAATTGAAGGGGCTAGGCAGTTAAAGATTGGTTTCAAAATGAATTTTGAACAGGCGATTAGATCTATTCTTAGACATGACCCAGATATTGTCCTTGTTGGGGAAATGAGAGATAAAGAAACAGCCGATGTTGCAATAAAACTAGCGAATACTGGACATCTTACATTTTCAACACTTCACACTAATGATGCACCGAGTGCAGTAGCTCGTCTGTACAAAATGGGCATAGAGCCTTTTCTCATTGCATATGCTATTAATCTTATCGTGGCACAAAGATTGGTGCGCAGGTTATGTCCCAATTGCAAAAAAAGAGTTACTAATTATGATGAAGCAATTATGAAAGCTGCTGGTTTAAATATCGCTGAATGGAGGAATTATAATGTTTATGAACCTAAAGGATGCGATAAGTGCAATGGTATAGGATTTAAAGGCAGGTTAGCAATTCATGAAGCCCTGTATTTTACAAAAGAGCTTAGACAAATAATAGTAAAATCAGGCGAAGATGTAGATGAGGAAAAGATCAGAATTCAGGCCAAGAAAGATGGATCTCTAAACCTTAGAGAAGCAGGCCTGGAAAAAGTTAAACTTGGATTAACCTCAATTGAGGAAGTTCTGGCATCAACATCGGAAGAGTAATACTTCCTTTATCCGTATACATTGAAGTATAGATTTGGCTTAACATATTTTCTGAATAAAATTTCTTGTCTTTATAACTTTAGAACTATAAATTACAATTATTAAAAATAAATAATCTGTGGCTATACTAGATCAAAAATCCATTTTAAAGAGTTTTGTAAATACAATTCCAACTTCATTAATTGGGCTTAATCGTGTAACCTATTTATTTGAAAACATAGAAAAACTTCGATCAGAGGATAGGGTCGGAATAAGGAATTTTTTCAACAAACTTCTAACATCCATGATTGAAAGGGATGCTTCTGATATTGAAATAGGTGGACATGGAAATAGCGGATTTATCTGGCTTAGAATATTTGGAAAGAAAGAAAGAGTAAAGGATTTCCCTATTTTTTCAGAAGATGAAGCTGCATTAATAATTCTTACTTTGTTAAATGCAACGCAATTAAAGGTATTATTAAATAATCATAATCTTGATTTTAGCTATTCCTTCCTTTATGAGAGAAAAAATGAAATTGTAAGATTTAGAGCGAATGCATATTTTGAGTTAGATACACTTGCTCTTAACATGCGAGCAATTAATAATCAACTTCGTTCGGTTGAGTCACTGGAATTTCATCCAAATGTTTTAAAAACGATGAGTCATACTTTCATAAAACATGGCTTATCCCTTGTAACAGGAATTACAGGATCTGGCAAATCCGCAACACTTGATTCGATTATAGATGCACACAATAAAATGGATCCGGCACATATAGTAATAATATCTTCTCCTATTGAATATGTCCATAAATCCAACGTTTCAATTATTAAACATCGAGAAGTCGGAAGAGATGTTGCATCATTTAAAGATGGGGTTACACAAGCGCTAAGACAGGATCCGGATATTATTGTTATTGGAGAAATGAGAGATCCAGATACAATCTTAGCTGCATTAGAAGTTACTGATACCGGGCACAAAGTATTTTCTACCCTACACACCTCTTCGGCGGTTGAATCAATTGACAGAATAATTGCTGAGATTCATCCAAATGAACAGGAAAGAGTAAGGAACAGACTTGCTGATGTTCTAATTTCAGTAGTATCCCAAAAACTTGTACCAAGTCTTGATGGCAAAAGAATTTTAGCCAAAGAAGTACTAATTGTGAATTATAATGTGAAGGCAGCTATTAAAAATAATAATACTAGCGAAATTTATATGATGATTAATCAAGGGGGACAACAAGGAATGATTACTATGGAACAGGATTTAAAAAGATTATATTTGAGTAAGAAAATTTCTCTTGATACGGCAATCGCATATGCGAATAATAAAACAAGAATTCAACAAAATTTAACGGCGGTATAATTGAGGCCACTTGTTTGTATATATTGTGAAGGAAACGACACAAAAATCGCCGTTGTTGTTAAGGAAAAAGAGAAAATAAAAGTTCTCAAAACAACATCCTTTGATATAGTCCAGCCGCAATTTGATCTTGAAGAAGGGTTATCTAATTTAAATATTGACGGAGAGGATTTAGAGCTTGATAAGGTTGGGCAAAAAGATTCGGCGTCAAACCAATCAAACCAAAGTATAATATTATCTTCCTTAAAGGGGATTAACCTAAGTAATTGTTTGTTTTTACCCGCATTAACAGAACCTGCTATTTATTATCATATATTTGAAGGCTCAAAAGAAGGAAAAGGTTCAAAACTAACTCAAGAAATTATTCAGGATATTCAGGAAACTAAAAATGTTAAAATAAGAAAAGAAAATCTTGGTTATACTGAATTAGCTGATAAATCGATTTTATCTGTATTTCTGAGCGGAGAAGTGCAATGCATAAAGATGGTAAATTCTTTAGCTCGTTTTAACGGGAAACGATATTATAAAATACCAGCTGTTAAAAGTGCTGAAATATCCCTTGCATATTATATAGCCAAAAGGAAAAAATTTTTCCCTGACGATAACTCGCTTATTGTATATATTGGGAAGGAATACAGCAAGTTAATATTTCTTGAAGGAAGAAAACTTAAGCATATTGGTTCTACACTAGATATTGGAACTATAAATCTTCATACGTATGATGTTTATTTTTCTAAAATTTTACTTGAAATGGAAAACGGGGGCATATCATCACTTGACAATATCATTGTATGCGGCGAGGATGATAGTGAAAACCTTATACTATCCTTTTATGGAACATTTCCGGAAGCAAATGTTTCAAAGCTTGAATTTGATGATGTTGATCTTTCTGATTTAGATGATAGTACTAAAGAGATATTTTCATCATATAGTGTTCCTATTGCCGTAGCTAATGATTATTATGACGGCTTAGAAAACCTGCATATTGGAATTAATCTTTTACCAAAATATGTTAAAGAAGATCAAAGATTTTTTCAATTTGCATGGCATGGATATGCAATGCTTCCGTTTCTGTTCCTGGCTTCTCTATTGATCACATATTGGGCACTTAAAAATCAAAAAGAGATCAATTTTTTAGACACCCAAATTACAGGAAAAACAGTTCTACAGCGTCAGCATCAGAAAATATTATCGAGAATTTCAGACATACAAAATAAGATTAGCGGGTTTGATCAGACACAGAAAATCCTTGACTCTGCCTCAAGTGGTTCAGGAGTCTGGTCAATAGTAATGTCAAAAATATCTGGCTTCATAAATAGTAATCCCAACCTTTGGATTACAAAATTAGATAAAGAAGAAGGTGATCAGGTTGTTTTAGAAGGCTATTCACTTAATAAAAATGTGTTAACAGATTTTGCATATTTTTTGGAGAATGCACAATTAAAAAGTGTGCACTTCGAAGCTATATTAGAGAAGAGCACATATAGGTTTAGTATTGCTTTTAATATTTCCGGATATTATAAAGAAGCACAATGAATAGAAAATTAAAAAATACTCTTGGACTTATCGGCTTAATGATGTTAATTTTAATAGCGGGTGGAATATATATATTTATATTCCAAAGAGGAAAGTTAAGCGAAAAGAAACTAAAATTAAGAGCATTAGAATCAGTTAATTATGATACTGAACAACTAAATGGATTATTACAGGATTTAGAAAGAAAGGCGGCTGCCCTTGACTCTATTCTTGCTGCCCGCAAATTTAACATTCCACAAAATTTATCTTCAATCAAATTTTATAATTTTATTAATGTTATCGGTGTAGGGTTTTCCCCTAACACCCAGGTGGATGTTGAATTTATTGATCAAAAAAAAGACAAGCAATTTATGTATTTCGATTATAAAATAACCGGTAATGGACCTTATAATGATGTTTATAAATTAATTTATTCTATAGAACAAAGTAAAGAACTTAAAAAAATCAAATCCCTAACCTTAACCAATCAGATATCCACAAGCAAAGAGGGAATACCAAATTTTGTAGTAAACTTTACTGCTAATATTGATGTTTTTTTCTCCTTGGATAATAGATTTACAACAAATACATTTGTTGAAAATAATCTAATTACAGAACTGAAGCGTGACGCTTTTTTCCCCTTAATCCGTACCCAAATTCCTCCTAATGTTGATGAATTATTGGATGTACAGGGTGCGAAACTTCTTGCTCTAATTCCAGAAGGAGCCTTTTTGGCAGATACAAAAGGAAATACATATCTTTTATGGGAGGGTGAACAGGTATATCTTGGCTATTTAACCAAGATAGATTATGAACATAATTCAGTGGGTTTTATTCTGAATAAAGGTGGAATAATTGAAAGGGTTGAACTGGGAATAGATAAAGAAGAAAATAAGAAAAATCAGTGAGTTTGAATATGAAAATTAAATTATTTATTATATTAGTAATTTTTCTTGGGACAAATAGTTTTCCACAAAAATACTTAGAACGTCAATTACAAGGAAATATTCCCAAGGATCAGATTGTGTCATTATCCCCTAACCTTACATTTCAACAGGCTGTAGAATTACTAAGTAAAGTAAGTGAAAGAGCAAAAGGTAAAAAAATCATATCAACAGTTTCAATAAGTGACCCCATTGGAATAGAATTAGCAAATGTACCTTATGATAAAGCCCTAGTGGCACTTGTTCAAATGAAGGGTCTGATATTTGAAGAAAAAGAAGATGTTATAGTTATTAAACGGAAAAATGAATCTGTACCACCTGTAAGAACAGAAACTACTTATGCTTCAGTGGATTCGCGTGAAGTTAAAATTTCTGCAATTTTCTTTGAAGCGGATTTAAATGCCGAGAAGCAGCTTGGTGTCGATTGGCAAACTCTTCTTACAAAAAATGGAGCTAATATTGGAGGCAATGGCGGAAATCCAATACAATCTACTACATCAACAGGCACATCCGGAGGAACTACAACTGTACCAACCCAAGGGTATCAGTTAAATGCAACAACAAATTTTGATCTGGGAGGGTTTTTTGGAAATGCAACCGCGATATTTAGGGCATTTGAGACTCAAAATATTGGAGAGATTATCGCAAGTCCTAATATCACAACAAGGGACAGAGTGAAAGGAAGAATTCAAGTTGGTACCGATTTTTCAATCAAGCAAAAAGACTTTGCGGGAAATGTTATTGAAAGCTTTTTTTCAACGGGTGCCATAATTGAAGTAACTCCATATGTCTATAACGAAGATGGTGTTGATTATATCCTTCTAAATATTGGGGTTGAAAGAAGCTCATTTACACCCGATCCCACTACAACTGAAGTGAGAAAATCTTCAGCCTCCTCCCAGGTTATTCTTCTGAATGGAGAAGAAACAATAATAGGAGGACTTTATGAAAATGACGAGACTAAAATTAGAAATGGAGTTCCATTTTTAAAAGATCTTCCCTGGTGGTTTTTTGGATTAAGATACATTTTTGGAAGTGATGACATAATCATTACTAAAAAGGAACTAATTATCTCCATTAAAGCCGAATTAGTACCCACATTAAAGGAAAGATTAACTGGAGTACATTCAACAAATCCTGTAAAAGATGAATTAAAGGACTATGAAAATAAAATCAAAATCTATCAATTTAATGAATCCCAGCAATCACCAGTAAAAAAAGATAATTAAGGTATCATATGGAATCAATTTTAATTGTCGATGATGATTTTAATCTTTGTAATGCCCTCAAAGAAGAGTTGGTAGAAGTTGGCTATGAAGTAGATTTTGTAAATACGGGGGACGATGCATTCCTTTATATTAATGGGAACAAGGTGGATTTAATACTTCTGGATTTAAAAATGCCAGGGAAAGATGGTTTTGATGTCTTGCGTGAATTAAATGAAAAAAAAATAAAAGTAAAGGTTATAGTTTTAACAGCATATGCTGATGTAAAGGGGGCAATTGAGTCCGCCCGAATGGGGGCTAGTGATTTTATTAATAAACCATATGATTTTGATGAATTACTGATAACGATTAGAAAGGTTCTGCAAAAAGATATTTAGATTATGAAGATTACATATAGAATTCTTATTATTAATTTCGCGATTGTATTTTTAGTGATTGGAAGTGCGGCTTTCGCTTTTTATTCAATAATGTACAGTGTTCTTACATCACAACATTCAAAATATCTATTAAATTCAACTAATGATTTTATATATGAATATAGGGAAGCGGTTGGAAACACCGAAGAAGATTTTTTATATCTGTTAAAAACAGGAATTAACCAGGATTTTTCTTCACACCAATTATTTGAAAAAAATATTGATTTTATACTTCAAATAAATTCTTCAAATTTAATAGTTAATAAATCTTATAAAGAAAACGTAAAAGTTCCTGATAAACTATTTTCATTAGAGGAGTTCATATCATCCAACCCCATTGCAGTTATTAAATCATATAAAAATAAAGATGGTTCAACCTATTATTATGGGAAAATAATCGATTCTTATGTATTGAATGAGTTCTCAAAAAGAATTGGGGCTGATATTGCATTAGTCTGGAACAACACAATTTCCCAATCATCAAATGAATCGCAAAATCAAAAATTTCTATTCTCCCTAAGCAAAGCCTACAAGAATCTTGTTTTAAAAAATAATTTTGAAGTGTTTTCACAGAAAGATGAAAATACAGATCTTCTTGTGACTATGTGTAAACCTTCTACTAATGTAGAAGATATGAACAATAATTTTCAGTTTCTTGTTTTCACTACTTTGAATGAAGCTGTCGATTTAAGATCTAGCTTAAAAAATATACTAATCACTATAGGACTATCAGGGATATTCATTTCATTGATACTTACTTTTTTGTTTACAGATAAAATAAGAAAACAGATAAAAGATTTAAGTAAAGCTACGGAAGTTATTAAAACAGGAAACTTTCAGAATAAAATTGAAATTAAAAGTAAGGATGAAATAGGAGAACTTGGTTGTGCATTTAACCTGATGGTAACAGAGCTTGAAAAAAATCAAAAATCCAAGAATGAGTATTCGGATTTCATTACAATGCTGAACCAGAATCCATCGCTAAAAGAAATATCGGACGCCGCTTTAAGCAAAATAATAAACATATGCGGTTTTATAATTGGTGCGCTTTATATAGTTGAAGAAGATGGTATTAAGATAACCAGTTCATTTGGAATCGAAAAAGGACATGGCCCTATCAACTCAAAGTTTATTGTTGACGTTATACAAAAAAAGAAATTAATAGAAATTGAATTTGATAAGAACCCACCCGCAATAGAAACCGGCGCAGTTAAAATAAATCTTAAATATCTAACTTTGGTTCCAATTGTATATAATGCAAAAGTGATTGCAATACTTGAATTAGGTGGCGCAGACAAACCAAGTGAAGCCGCAAAGGAATATTTAGGCAATATTCAAGAACAACTTGCTATAGGATTAACTAATTCAATAGCTTTTGTTCAACTTGAAAAACTGGTGACAGAGTTGAAACAGCTCAATGAAGATTACCAGAAACAAAATATTCAAATTAGGAAACAGAACGAAACCTTGGTGGATCTTCATAAGAAGTTAAAAGAAAAAGCAGAAGAGCTTGAAATTCAGAAGCAGAAAGCAGAAGAGTCCACAAAATTGAAATCTCAGTTTCTTGCCAGTATGTCACATGAACTACGTACGCCAATGAATTCTATCCTTGGATTATCTGAATTAATGCTTGAAGAATCTAATTTAAAAGGAAAAAGCAGGGAAAGAATTGAAGTAGTATTAAGAAGTGGGAAAAGGTTAATGAATTTAATAAATGATATTCTGGACCTTTCCAAGATAGAGGCTGGTAAGATGGAGCTTCATGAAGAAAAATTACTACTTGAAGACTTAATAAAAGAAGTTGAACATTCCATAAGTCCTTTATTAAAAGACAAGAAAATTGAATTTAGGATTATAAGAGAAACCAATACAACTATTATTTTAAATACTGACAGAGGCAAAGTTACTCAGGTGTTAATTAATCTGTTGGGTAATGCAATAAAATTTACTCAATCAGGATTCGTTGAATTAAAGGTCAGTACAATTGACAACAAAGATTTATTATTTGATGTTTCTGATTCAGGAATCGGAATTGCTGAACACGATCAGAAGGTTATCTTTGATGAATTCAGACAAATTGATGGAACTATCACAAAAAAATATGCTGGAACCGGTCTTGGTCTCACAATATGTAAAAAGATAGCAGATTTACTTCAAGGGACAATTAGTGTTACAAGTAAAGTTGGAATAGGCTCCTCCTTTACATTTTTAATCCCTCTTAATTTAGTAGAAAAAATTGAAATGGAGGGGAAATCAAATATTAATACCGAAAAATTATTAGAAAATAGAAAGAATTCCATCCTGGTAATTGACGATAATCCTGGCCCAAGATATACCATCGGTCAATATTTAATGACTAGAAATTATGAAGTTATCTATGCGGAAAACAGAGAACAAGGAATAAAAGAAGCAATTCAAAGGCAACCCCTTATAATTATTTTAAATCTTATGCTCACGCAAAAAAACGGCTGGGAAATTTTAGAAGAACTCAAAACTGATAAAGCCACAATAAATATACCTATAATTCTGGTTTCGATGCTGGGGGACAAGAATATAGGTTATGAACTTGGGGCTTTCGACTATCTAATAAAACCATTCAGTTCTGAATTATTATCAGATACAATTTCCAAGCTAGAAAGTCTTACAAATAGAAGGATTAAAAAAATAGCACTTGTGGATGATGATGAACTTGAATTTGAGAACTTTAAGAAAGAATTTAATAAACAAGATACCAGAATAGACTATATAAAAGAAAGTGAATTGGCATTCAGCAGAATACTTGAAACTCAACCTGATCTTGCAATTATTGATTTAATTATGCCTAAGGTAGATGGAATTGCTCTTACTAATAAACTAAAAACCAACAGAGAGACTAAGCACATACCTATTATCATTGGTTCAACAAAGGAAATAACTTTAGAGGAGAGGGATACTTTATACGACATTCTCGAAAAAATTACTGTTAAAACAAAAGGTCATCCTCTTGATATCCTAAAAATAGTTCGGGATAGGATAACGACCCATGAGTATTATTTAGCATCTGAAAATAAATTAGCTAGCAGGAAAGAAACGATTTCAGGAGAAGTTGATATTCTAATAGAGGATATTAAGCATAATTATTTGGGCCAAGTACTAGTTGTAGATGATGATCCCGATACATTGTTTACCATAAATGAAATCCTAGAAGCCTGCAACTGTAAAACATATCTTGTAAGAGGTGGAAAGGAGTGTCTGAATATGCTTGAACAGGTGACCCCAGACATAATTCTTTTAGATATAATGATGCCTGAAATGGATGGATTTCAAACTATTAATAAAATAAAAATGCATCCGAAGTGGTCGAATATCCCTGTCTTCGCAGTTACTGCTAAAGCAATGGTTGAAGATAAGGAAGTAATTCTTAAAAATGGGTTTGATGATTATGTCCCTAAACCTATTAACTCCGGAATACTTTCAATGAAAATTAAAAAAGTTTTAATGAATTTAAAATTAATCTAAAATGTCTAAAATCTTAGTTATAGATGATTTACCAGAAAATGTATTCTTGCTCCAAGATCGACTAGAAAGAGAAGGATATGAAATAATCACTTCTTATGATGGTAAATCGGGAATTGAAAAAGCTATTAAGGAGATTCCTGATCTAATACTTCTAGATGTAATGATGCCAGATATTACGGGAATAGAAGTATGTAAAGTTTTGGTTCAGAATCCAATAACCTCAAACATTCCGATTATTCTGGTTACAGCCAAATCAGGAGCTGAGGATACAAAAGAAGGATTAGAAGCCGGAGCATTTGATTATATAAAAAAACCGTTCAATAGGATTGAATTGTTAGCAAGAGTTCATTCGGCATTGAAACTTAATGAAACTCATAAACTTCTTATTGAGGCTGAAAAAAGAAGTATTTTTTCTGCAACTGTCGTAACCACTAATCATAAAATCAAACAACCCCTTACCCTGATGAGTCTTTCAGCCACGGCTATTAAAAGGGAGCTTAATAAAGTTGAAATATCCCGGGATACTATTCTGAAGAAACTTAATTACATAGAAATAGCCATTAAAGAAATTACAGATATCCTAAATCAACTTAATGCGATAAAGAGACCCATTTTTTCGGATTATATGAAAAATATCAGGATGGTTGAAGTACCAAGTGAAAAAACATCAGATTAGTTTTTTAATGGTAGACATCATAGCATCAAATTCATAAGGTTTATTGAGAATACTGTTTATCCCCAATTTTGGTAAATCAATCTTTGTTTCAAAATTCAGGCTACCCGTAGACAAAATTATGGGGATTTGGAAATTTAATTCCCTAATTCTCTCAATGCATTGAAGCCCATTCATTTCCGGCATATTATAATCAATTATAATAAGATCAACTTTGATTTCTTCTGTTAGAACTGTTAATGCCTCTACCCCAGATGATACTTTAATAACATTAAAACCATTAGATTCAAGAAGGTCAGCGAGAAGGTCTCTCAACATTATTTCATCATCGGCCAGAAGAATAATCTTATTATCATCAATAGGTCTTCCAACAACATTTGGTTCATAAGAGGGAAGATATACTTCGAATGTAGTTCTCGCGTTTTCCTTACTATCTACTTCAATATAACCCTGATGGGCTTTAATAATACCATAAGTTACATAAAGGCCTAACCCCGAACCGGTATCTTTTATTTTAGTTGAAAAATAAGGGTCAAAAATCTTCAATATATTTTCTTCTTTTATGCCGGAGCCTGTATCACTTACAGAAATATTTACATAATTATCTTTCTTAAATAATGGAAACCGCATCACATTTTTTTCATCGATTGTAATATTTCGCGCAGATAAGGAAATTGTTCCGCTATTTTCAATTGCTTCTCTAGCATTAACGCAAAGGTTTAACACGACCTGGTAGATCTCAGTACTATCACCGAGGATATCATATAAAGAATTTGCAACATCGTATTCAAATTTAATCTGTTTGGGGAAAGTTTGAGAAATAACCTTAGAAATTTCTCCCAGAAGATCATTTGGCTTTACCAGTTCCTTTCTCCTCGAATTCGGTTTACCAAACGATAGGAGTCCCTTGGTTAAATCCCGTGCTCTTATGGCACATTTTTCAATATTATCAAGAAGTCTATTATAATCCTCCCTTACAGGTCCTCCTCTTTTAAGAAGATTAATACTTCCGAATATGCTCGATAATAGATTATTAAAATCATGGGCCATACCACTAGAAAGTTTTCCAATTGTCTCAAGCTTTTGCATTTGTAATAATTTGCTTTCAAGTACATCTTTTAGTTCTCTTGTATGTATACTACTAATTGAAAATGATAGAATAGCTGCGAATTGCTCTATATTAGTCATTTCAATTGGAGAAAACCCATTTTTCACTTTACCAACAATTATTGTTGCAAGGAGTTTATCATCAAAAAAACATGGTGAGAGGATAAGTGCTTCTGACTGAAATATTCTTGCAAGGTTATAACCGATATTATCGTTTGTATTCAATGCAACAAGAGATTTCTTATTGAGTAAAAACCATTTACTAAGAAAGGAAAAATTTGCCTTTATTTCTTTTTCAACATTTGATTCGTTTGTTAATAATTTTTCAGGATCTACATATTGGAATGAGTATTTATTAAGTTCATTATGGAAGACAACCAGGCCAAAGTCTCCTTTACTAATCGATATACATCTAATTATGAGTTCCTCAGTAATTACCTTTAAGGATTTTTCCTTCAAGATTAAGGATAAAATATTTTGAAGTTCTTTTTGAAACAATAGATTATTTAAAAGAATTTCATCATCTTTTTTTTCAGCATATATTACGTCAAGGGATTCGACCTTAACTATATAATTATTTGGAGTATTTTTCTTATCATTAATCGGGATGATAGTAAGTTTTGAATTGAAAGAAGGGAGAGGAAGAGAATTAATATTAGTAGGTTTAAATTTCAGCGGTTCAATTATTCCAAATAATTTTAAGAAGGACATCCCCTTTAATTTTCTATTTTTGAACAGGCTTCTAAATGGTTTATTAAACCATACTATCTTAAATTTATCATCCGATACGGCTACAGCGTAATGTTCAGTCTCAAGATATTTAATAGTAGGATTTAAAAGTAATAAATTACCACGCATGAAATTTATTCTTGCTTAATCTCATATTTTTTAATCTTAGTATAGAGTGTTTTCTGACTAATTCCAAGCTGATCTGCAGTTTGTTTTCTATCCCAACGAAAGCGTTTCAGTGCTTTAGTAATATGTAATTTTTCAAGCTCATCCATACATAGAATATTGTTTTCATCAACAGTTTCCTCATTCGTAACAGAAACAAGTTCAACTATTGAGGAGGAAGATCTTGGCAGATTAAGATCATCAGTATGAATCAAATCCCCCTCTGCAAAAATCAGAGCTCTTTCAATGATATGCTCAAGTTCTCTTATATTTCCCGGATAATCGTATTGAAGTAAGGCATCCTCAGCATGTGGAGTTAATCTTTTGGGCGATCGAATAGGCGATTTAGTTTCAAGGAAATGATTTGCAAGAATTAGAATATCCTCTTTTCTATCACGAAGGGGTGGGATAGTCAAGGTGATTACATTCAATCTGAATAAAAGGTCCCGCCTGAATTTTTTATTATCCGTTTCCTCGAGGAGATTTCTGTTCGTTGCACTAATTACTCTAATATTTGAAGTCAAACTAGTAACACCACCAATTCTCCTGTATTCGCCATTTTCAAGGAATCTTAATAATTTTGGTTGTAGGGACAGGCTCAGCTCTCCAATTTCATCCAAAAAGAGAGTACCGCCATGTGCTATTTCGACTAAACCTTGTTTGGTAGATTTAGCATCAGTGAATGCTCCTTTTTCGTGTCCAAATAGTTCACTTTCAATTAGTTGATCAGGAAGGGATGCACAGTTAATAATTACAAAAGGTTTATCATTTCTAGTTGAATATTTATGAACATATTCTGCAAACAGTTCCTTTCCTGTTCCGGTTTCGCCTTCTATTAGAATGTTAGAGTCAGATAATGCTGATTTATTTGCAAGGTTTATAGTTTTTTGGAGGCCAGGGCTGCTACCGATAATTCTAGTTGATAATTTTTTACTAACCTGATTAGAAAGGATAGTTGTTTTAACCAGGAGGTCTCTATGCTCCAGAGTACGATTAATCGTAACAAGAAGTTCATCAAAGTTATATGGTTTCGTTACAAAGTCATAAGCACCCAGCCTAATACAATCTACTGCTTTCCTTAGATCAGATTGTGCTGTTAGAATTATAACCTGAATGGAAGAATTATATTCGGAAACAAATTTAAGAACCTCCTCGCCATTTACTATTTTCATGTTTAGATCAAGAAGGAGAACATCATAATTCATATTCTTTATTGCTTCAATTGCCAGACTACCATCATAAACAGTATCAACCGAAAAGCCTTTTTCAAGAAGTTGTTCTTTTAAAAGATAACAGAGAGTTTCGTCATCATCGCAGACTAATATTTTGGAATTTTTTGCCATATTTATTTATTAAAAGACCGAAGTAAAGAAAGATTCATTTGGAATAAAATATTGATTTTTATATATTAGTAATTCTTATATTTAGGGGCGCGTAGCTCAGGGGTAGAGCATCTGCCTTTTAAGCAGAGGGTCGGTGGTTCGAAACCACCCGCGCTCACTAAATCGAATTCATGATCGAATAAGCCGTTTTTAAACGGCTTTTTTATTGCCTTCATTATGAGAGAATAAAATAATTTTCTTTCCTAAAATAAGTCTTTTTAAACTTATAATTCCATTAAAATATTAATATTTTTATTAGGTAGATTAATAATAAGAATTAGTTTTTAGCTTCATTATATCTTTGCATAGTATATCCCGCAATGGTTTTACCAATACTAATCGATGCAGTGGCGGCAGGTGAGGGAGCATTTAATACATGGACCATATTTTCGGCTTCAATAATCCTGAAATCATCAACTAATTTACCATCCGGTTCAAGAGCCTGAGCCCTTACCCCAGCTCCGCCAGGATATATGTCAGACCCTTGTATTGCAGGTACAAGGTTCTGAAGACCAGAAACAAATTGCGATTTATTGAATGACCTATAGAATTCCTTAAATCCCATTTTATAATGTTTGGATGCCATTTCCCAGAATCCCCCATAAGTAAACATTTGAAGAGTATCTGGTAAAGAAAAATCATATTTCTTATATCCTTCTCTTTTAAAGGAAAGAACAGCGTTCGGTCCAGCTTCGATACCGCCCTTTATCATTCTGGTAAAGTGTACCCCAAGAAAAGGAAATTTAGGATCCGGGACAGGATAAATCAGATTTCTAACCAGATATTCCTTTTCTTTAACAAGACTAAAATATTCTCCCCGAAATGGAATTATTTGCAAATTCGGTTTTATCCCGCAGATTTGAGCCACCCTATCAGACTGAAGACCGGCGCAGTTAACCAGTACCCTGGTTTTTATTTCACCCTTATTAGTTTCCATTATCATTTCCCCATTTTGTTTAACAAGATTAAGAAATTTTGTTGATGTTTGTACCGTACCTCCATGGAGTTTAATAAGTTCAACATACTTTTCTGTAACTGAGGTATAGTCCACTATTCCTGTTTCGGGGACAAACAATCCAAGGATACCTTCTGCATAGGGCTCATACTCCTTAATTTCCTCTTTTGAAATTCTTTTTAATCCTTTAAGACCATTTTCCCAACCTCTTTTTTCCAATTCATGGAGGGCAGCAACTTCGTTGTTATTTACAGCGATTACAATTTTACCACATCGACTGAATTGAATATTGTTATCTTCGCAGAATCTATACATCAATTCTCTGCCCTCGATACAATTCTTTGCCTTTAATGATCCTGGTTTATAGTATAAACCGGAATGAATTACTCCACTATTATTTCCAGTCTGGTGCGGGGCAAATTTATTTTCAGCTTCTATGAGGATTACTGAGAGATTTTTATCTTTTTGAAGTGACATGCCAACTGCGGTGCCTATAATTCCTCCTCCTATAATGGCGACATCAAATAATTTAGACATTAGTAGTACCTCAATAAATTAAAACCACAAATAATTATTCTTTTCATACCCATCCACGTAATTTACATGCTTCAGCTACGCGTGCCACACCTACTACCATCGCAGCAAGCCGTGGATGAATCTTTTTTTCTTTTAAAGCTTCGTGCACCCGATGATACGCATTAGTTAATTTTTGATCTAATCTCTTGTGCACTACATCCTCTTCCCAGAAATATGAATATTTATCCTGAACCATTTCAAAGTAAGATACAGTAACTCCTCCTGCACTTGCAAGAATATCAGGAATTACATGTATACCCTTTTTACTTAATATCAGATCTGCTTCAGGAGTGGTAGGGCCATTTGCAAGTTCACAAACAATTTTAGCTTTT
>JARLHD010000133.1 GCA_031292435.1 Ignavibacteriaceae bacterium | reverse complement strand
ATCAAAGGTTGGCGTCCTTGATTTATCTCGTCCGACTGTTACTGGTAAAACTCTTGGAGAGAATATTGCCGGCGCAGCTATTCTCGATAAAAGCATAATTAAAACTGTCGATGACCCCTATTCAAAAACAGGCGGGTTAGCCGTACTGTTTGGAAATCTTGCCCCTGACGGGTCTGTTGTAAAAACCGGATCAGTAGGGGAGAATATGAAAGTCTTTTCCGGACCTGCGATAATTTTCGATTCCCAGGAGGAAGCAAGTGAAGGAATATTAAATGGAGATGTAAAAGCAGGTAACGTCGTCGTTATTAGATATGAAGGCCCTAAAGGTGGCCCGGGTATGCCCGAAATGCTTTCACCTACCAGCAATATTATGGGAATGGGTCTTGGAGATAAAGTAGCACTAATTACCGACGGAAGATTTTCAGGAGGAACAAGAGGTGCATGCATTGGTCATATATCTCCAGAGGCAGCGGAAAAAGGTCCTGTTGCCGCACTTTTAAATGGTGATATTATCAAAATAGATATTCCAAACAGAAGTATAAATGTTGAATTAAGTGAAAATGAAATAAGCGAGAGATTAAATAATCTCCCTGCATTTATTCCCAAAATAAAAAGCGGATACCTGGCCCGTTATGCAAGGATGGTATCTTCCGCTAATACTGGCGCCATATTAAAGAATTATTAAATATCAAAGAGTAGATACATGAAAAACAAAGGACAACTGATGACAGGGGCAGAAATATTTTTTGAATGCCTCAAAAGGGAAAAGGTAGAACATATATTCGGCTTCCCCGGAGGCGCTGTTCTTAAATTATATGAACAGCTTTATGACGTTGATTTTCTCCAGCATATTCTTGTCCGGCATGAACAGGGTGCTGTACATGCTGCCGAAGGTTATGCAAAAGCATCCGGGAAAACCGGTGTGGTTCTGGTAACTTCGGGTCCCGGAGCTACTAATACTGTAACTGGCATAGCCGATGCATATATGGATTCTGTTCCTATTGTTGTTTTTACCGGTCAGGTACCTTCTCATTTAATTGGTAATGATGCATTTCAGGAAGCAGACATAGTTGGAATTACTCGCCCGATT
>JARLHD010000132.1 GCA_031292435.1 Ignavibacteriaceae bacterium | reverse complement strand
TTTATGATATCATTATTTGGTCAAGAGTTTGTAGAGTTAAAGCTGCCCAATTCAAATAAGATTGTGGTTAAGTTTATGTTCCGGAACGGATCGATAACAGACCCAGCGGGAAAAGAGGGGCTAACAAATGCTACAGCATCCGTGATAGCCGGAGGAGGAACAGGAGATTTAAGTTACAGCCAAATACAGGATAAAATTTATCCGATGGCAGCATCATATGGGGCGTCAACAGACAAGGAAGTATCGATATTTACATTTGAAGTGCATAAGGATTGGCTGAAGGAATTTTATCCTATTATGATAGGGTTGATGACCAACCCGGCATTTAAGGATGAGGATTTCCAGAGAGTAATTTCCAATCAGCAGAATTATGTGGACCAGGTAATCAGGGCTTCTTCGGATGAAGATTATAGTAAGAAGGCGTTAGAGGATTTTTTATTCAGAGGCACTAATTACCAGCACATGGTTGCAGGAAAGACAGCTTCAGTAAAGAATATTTCTTTAGGAGATATAAGGAACCAGTACAGGAATTTCTTTACAAAGAATAATCTTACGGTTGGAATTGCCGGTAATTACCCAAAGGATTTTCTGAAAAGACTTAAGAAGGACCTAGAAGCATTATCAAGAATTAATCCCACTATCCCACAAGCGCCAAAGGTAAGCATGCCAGACGGAATTCATGTTGAGATTATATCTAAGGAGAGTGCGTTTGGTTCAGCTATGTTTATGGGATTCCCTATTGACATTACCAAAGCAAAAGATGATTATGCGGCACTGATGGTTGCCAATTCATATTTAGGAGAGCACAGGAAATCGTACGGGAGATTGTACATGCAGATAAGAGAAACACGTTCGATGAACTATGGAGATTATTCATATATCGACTGGTATGAGAACGGGGGTGCGAACATGGTACCGCCTTCAGGAGTTCCACGCAATTCGAATTATTTTGCTATGTGGATACGTCCAGTGCAGATAGCGAAACAATTGAATCAGCAATATCCAGAGTTAAAGGACTTACAATTAGGACCTGCACATTTTGCGTTAAGGATGGCGATAAGGGAATTATCGAAGATAGTAAGCAACGGAATATCCAAGGAGGATTTTGAGGCAACGAGGACATTCCTAAGAAGTTATATGAAATTATATATTAAATCGCCATCTGAGCAATTAGGTTACCTGATGGATTCCAAGTTTTACGGAAGGAAAGATTACATAAAGGAAATGGATAATCTGCTTACCAACCTTAGAGCTGAAGATGTAAATAATGCCATTAAGAAGTACCTTCAGGCAGATAATATGTTTGTAACTATAGTTACGGATAAATCAGAAGCAGATCCTTTGAGGGAGAGCCTGTTGAAGAACAGTGATTCACCCATGAGTTATTCGAATGCACTTAAGTCAGGACTTCCGAAAGAAGTGTTAGCGGAAGATGAGGAAGTATCTAAATTTAAGCTTAATATAAAATCAGTAGATATCATAAAATCGGAAGAGACTTTCAGGTAAGAATGGGCAGGATTAATCATTTTTTTATGAAGGAACTATTGTTACTTTTACTTTGTCTAACATCTATTAATATATCAATATCAGGAGATCAATGAAGAAATCATTTTATGCGCTTTTATTGTTTTTACTTATAGCGCTTTTTTCGTCAAATTATGTAAGTACAAGAAACGTTTTTGCCGGCACACCGGGGGATAGCTTAAGTCTTGCACCTGACAGAATGTTCCAGGAAGAGGACCAGTTAATACAGGCAATTATATCAAGATATCATTACAAGAAATTTGTATTTAATGATTCGCTTTCTTCAGTTGTATTTGATCGTTACTTAAAGGACCTGGATTATAACAGAAGTTATTTCTATCAAGGTGATATTGATAAATTTGAAAAGTACCGTAACAAGGTAGATGATCTTTTACAGGAAGGAGATCTTACCCCATTTTATACGATGTACAATTTATTCCGTAAAAGAATTAATGAAAGGCTGGATTATTCTGATTTGTTATTAAAGAAGGAATTTGATTATACAAAGGATGAGAGCTATGAATGGAAGAGGGATTCTTCTGCGTGGTTTAAAGACACAAATGAGATGAATGATTACTGGAGGAAGAAAGTAAAGAATGACGCTTTGAATCTAAAGCTTGACGGTAAAGACTGGAAATCAATCTCGGAAACACTTACGAAAAGATATGAGAATATAAGGAAGGCAATAAACCAGAATAATAGTGAAGATATATTTCAGACTATAATGAATTCTTACACAGAATCTATTGATCCTCATACTAATTATATGTCTCCGATAACATCTGACAACTTTAAGATAGACATGAGCAGATCGCTAGAAGGGATAGGGGCACAGCTTCAATCCGAAGATGATTACACAAAAATTGCAGAAATAATACCCGGCGGTCCTGCGTTTAAGAGTAAGCTAATTAATAAGGGGGATAAGATTGTTGGAGTTGCACAAGGTGCCGAGGGGGGAGAATTTGTAGATGTTATAGGAATGAGGTTGACGGATGTAGTACAATTAATTAGGGGTCCTAAGGGAACAACTGTCCGTTTGCAGATATTAGAAGCAAACAGCGGGACTAATGCAAAGCCAAAGGAAATAAAGCTTGTAAGAGATAAAATAACCCTTGAGGAGCAATCTGCTAAGAAAGAGATTCTGGAAATCAAGAATGATAATAAGAATTACAAGATTGGTGTAATAACCATACCAGCTTTCTATGTAGATTTTGATGCTGAATCTAAGGGTGTAAAGGACTTTAAGAGTACAACCCGTGATGTAAAGAAATTACTTAGTGAGTTAAAAGAAGCAAAGGTGGACGGTATAGTAATTGATTTAAGGAATAACGGAGGCGGGTCGTTGCAAGAGGCAGTTCAACTGACCGGGTTATTTATAAAGGATGGACCTGTTGTACAAGTAAGAAATGCAGACGGTACCATAGATGAAGATGATGATCCAGATCCATCAATTTATTACAGCGGACCATTAGCGGTTTTGGTTAACAAGTTCAGTGCATCAGCATCCGAGATATTCTCAGGTGCAATACAGGATTATGGAAGGGGATTGATTTTAGGGGATCAAACTTACGGAAAGGGAACAGTACAGAATATGATTGACCTAAACAAACTTGTAAGGAGCACTTCAGAGAAATACGGACAGGTGAAGATTACGATTGCAAAGTATTATAGAATTACAGGCGGAAGCACCCAAATGAGGGGAGTTATTCCGGATATTAAATTTCCTTCTGTAACTGATGTTTACGGATATGGAGAAAGTACAGAACCCAGTGCACTTCCATGGGACCAGATAAAGACAAGTAAATTTACTCCTGCAGGAAATTTGAGTCCTTTTATTCCGAAATTAAAAGAGCTTCACGAAGAAAGGGTAAAGAGCAATCCGGAATTTGATTATCTTAAAGAAGATATAGAAGAGAGCAAGGAAATGAATGATAAGAAGTATGTCTCTTTGAATGAGGAAGTAAGGAAGAAAGAGAAGGATGATCTTGAAGAAAAGAGATTCCTACGAGAGAATGAAAGGAGAAAACTTAAAGGATTAAAACTGCTTCAAAAAGGAGAGACAGCCAAAGAGGAAAGCGACAAGAATGATCCTTTGCTTGACGAATCAGCGCATGTAGTAGCCGATCTTCTAAGGTTGGAGATAGGATAGATTAATGCTATTTTCGGAGGATAGTTACAAGTTCATGTTTGCTGCACTGCAGGAAGCTGAACAGGCACTGCAAGAAGAGGAGGTTCCGGTAGGCGCTGTAGTAGTCTACAAGGATAAAATAATAGGTAAGGGAAGAAATCAAGTTGAATTATTAAAAGACCCTACTGCGCATGCAGAAATAATAGCCTTATCAGCAGCAGGAAATTACCTGAGGGACTGGCGGTTAAATGAATGTGACATTTATGTAACACTTGAACCTTGTGTAATGTGTACAGGGGCATTACTTTCCAGCAGGATAAATAATCTTTACTTTGCGACCTATGATCCCAAATACGGGGCATGCGGTTCACTTTATAATTTAGCAGAGGAAGGGAAATACAATCATAAGATAAAAGTATTTTCCGGAATATATTCAAATGAAAGTGCACAATTACTTAAAGAATTTTTTGGCACTATCAGAAAGACTTAAGAAATGGCTATATAATAATAATATTAAGAGAAATTAATCAGGGAAAATACATGTATTTAATACTATTTGGTGCCCCAGGTGTGGGCAAAGGAACCCAGGCTAAAATATTATCTTCAAAATTAAATATCCCTCATATTTCAACAGGAGATATTTTAAGAGCAGCAGTTAAGGCACAAACGATACTGGGGATTAAGGCACAAAAGATTTTATCTGCAGGTGAACTGGTATCGGATGAAATAATGATAGGAATAATAAAAGAAGTATTAACTGATCCAAAGTGCAGCAAAGGATTTTTATTAGATGGTTTCCCGAGAACCTTAGCACAAGCGACGGCTTTTGATGAACTTCTTAAAGAACTAAACTTAATGGATAAAATCCTTTTAATATCGTTGGATACGAACGAAGAAGAACTTATAGTGAGATTGACAAACAGGCGTGCATGTTCGAACTGCCAGTCAATATTTATTCTAAAAGACATAAAGGATTTGGATAAGTGTCCAAACTGCGGAGCCGTAAACAGTTTTTATCACAGGAGTGATGATCAGGAGGAAGTAATAAGGCGGAGATTCGGGATATTCCAATCTGCTACATTACCGATATTGGAACATTATGAGAAAATGGGGAAAGTAATATCAGTAGATGGATTTCAACCTGTTGAGAGAGTTACAGAAGATATATTAAATTGTTTAGCAAAAATATCCGATAATAAGAATTCTATTTCTGCTTAAAAACCGCCCGTACTGCTTTGCCATTGTCAAGTTTTAGAATACGGGCATCGACTTTTTTTATTATTTCGTAGTTATGGGTTGCAAATAATACAGCTGTACCTCTGGCATTTATCTTTTGAAGAATGTTAATAATCTCCAAAGAAGTTTCAGGGTCAAGGTTACCGGTAGGTTCATCAGCTAATATCAAAAGGGGTTCATTCACAACAGATCTTGCAATAGCAACCTTTTGTTTTTCACCACCAGACAACTCGTCGGGCATGCTATTCCTACGATGAATCAAATTGACATCAGTAAGTACATCATTTATCCTTCGTTTAATTTCTTTCTTCGGAGTATTAAGCACTTCTAAAATGAGTGCAAGATTATCATAGATATTCCTGTCTTTTAACAACTTAAAATCCTGGAATATAATACCAAGTTTTCTTCTAAGGAAAGGAAGGTCTTTTCCTTTTATGGTTTTAGAATCATATTTGTCGAACTGAACTAAACCTGACTGGGGGAACAGGTTCATATAGATCATCTGAAGCAAGGTACTTTTACCCGAACCACTTTTACCTATCAGGAAGCAGAACTCACCCGGATTCATCTGCATAGAAAGACCGGAGAATATTATATTGGAGGAATATCCGAAGTTGACATTATCAAATTTCAGCATGTATATTCTTTTTTATAACAAACAAGACCCGATTAGAGTTTTGATTTCCAGGTTTAAATGAGAAAGCTTCATAGCAATCAGAAACATAAAGAGAAGTTTTATCTATTAATTTGAAATATGTATTAAATGAATAAATTTTCTCTTTGTGAATTTCAGAATATTCGTCACCGTTTGCAAGTTTTATATAAAATTTATTTATATGCATACCTGTGGCCGGATTAAATGTTGAAGTCTGTTTATAAGTTAATCCTTTATACTTCCCTACCCTGTTATTTTTTTTAACATGCACGTAACTATTTTTTTCGAGACTGACATCAAAAATAAAAGTACCATTATCGTTAAGTAAACGGGACACTTCGTTGAACATGGCAAGAATTGACTTTCCGGAAAGGATATAATTTATGCTATCAAAATTAGAATAGATAAGATCATATTTTGATTTAAAAGGAAGGGATAGCATATCGCAACATACTTTATTTTTTATGTAGTTATTCTGCTTAAGCATCCAGCGACTAAGATCAGTGACAGTAATGGAAGGATAATATTTGTTAAAGTATTTAGCAAATGAGCAATCCCCAGCAGCTAATTCCAGAACTTTAGATTTATTAGAGCAGTCTTTCCTAACAATAGTAAATAAATATTCTGCCCATTTATCATATTTAATTCTTTTCATTAAATGGGAATAAATTAAAGGAAGAACCTGGTAGGGCTTAGCCTTGATCATTTATTCTTTTTCTATTATTAACAATAATATCGGCATACCGGAAGGCTTGCAGCATACTTGATTCATTGGCAATGCCCTGACCTGCGATGTCAAATGCGGTACCATGATCAGGGGAAGTCCGAACAATAGGCAGGCCAGCAGTATAGTTTACACCAGAAGAGAAGTTGAGCATTTTAAATGGTATAAGAAGCTGGTCGTGGTACATACCGAGGACGCAATCATACTTTTTGTAAAGTTTATTAGCAAAGAATGCATCGGATGAGAAAGGACCTTCACAAAAGCTGAAATTCTTTAAAGCAGGTATAATTATCTTTTCCTCTTCAGAACCGATTTGTCCTGATTCCCCGGCATGGGGGTTCAATCCAAGGACGGCTATTTTTATATCCTTTTGTGCGAGATCTGATTGAAGAGTATTCTTAATTGTTAATATGGTCTGCTTTAATATTTTTTGATTTATGAGTTTTGTAATATTTTTAAGCGGTTCATGAATTGTAACGAGTGCGGCATTCATTTCAGAAGACAGGAACATCATGACAAAATCATTAACACCGCACCATTCACTATATATTTCAGTATGACCGGGGAATTTTATTCCAAACTTATGAATAGCTGCCTTTGAAATAGGAGCGGTTATTACTGCATCAGCACTTTGGTTCTGAAGCAGACTAAAAGATTGTTTAATTGCAGAATATGCAACTTTACCCGCTTCCTTTGTGACACTACCTAGAACCTGATGTCCTATTCCCAGATCATAGACCATAACATCTTTTTTATTCAGATCATTGAGATTATTAGTAACAAGGAAATTGAATTCAGGATTTACAATCCCGGCAGTCAATTCAAAAATGTTGCGAGGAATAATGAAAATAAACCTTTTACCCGGAAGTTTATGCAACTTATTAAGGGACTTAATTATTATTTCGGGACCTATCCCATTAATATCACCACAGGTAAATATAAAAGTATTCATCCCTTTTGCAGCGAGAACTCACCTGTTCCCTGTTTATCTACGAAAATAAATTTTTTCTGCTGATCATAGTACCAGGTTTCAACGATTTTGCCGTCGCTGTTAGAGTACCTTTCTATTTTTTTAGGTTTTCCAAACAAAATATAGATTTTTCCCCTATCAGTATCGTAACCCTGTTTTTTACTTAGGGCAGAATAATTCACGGCAGCATAATCTACCCTTTTATAATATTCTGTCATTACTTCATTATATTGTGTAGCAGGGGTGGGATCATATTTCTTCCAGAATTTGAATAGTTCCCTAGTATAATTCTTTTCTTTAACATCCAGTATTTTACTTATCTCATCATCGGTCGTCATATATTTAAGCATTTTAATTGCAAATTCAGGGTCCATCAAAGAAGAGGGTTTATCAATCCAGAAACAAATTCCATTCTGCGAGACAAAGGGTTTAGATTCCCCATCCTTGAAGAAAAGGAATTTCAAACCACCCTCATAAAGTTTATTGCACAAATCTTTTAATATAAAATTTCTTGTAGGAACTATTTTTCCGGATGAGCCAATTACAATCTGTGAATCGCATACCTGGTAACTCAGATTAAATACAGAGGACTGGGTTAATGGTCCGTTAAAAACTGTATCCATATCATCCATTATAATAGCTTTCAGATTAGTAAATGAAGTATCTTTTGACGGAATGATTATATCATAACTATTGTTTGAGAAAGGGATGAACCCATCATAGTTTGTGAGAACAGACATTTCCTGATTTCCGCATTGAACCTTTTTAGAATTCACAATTATTGGAGGCAGAAGGAATTTATATTTTTCTATAAGTGTAGAGTTGATAATCTTTTTAAGTTTAACTTCGTCCCTGGAATTCATATCAGTTATTATGGGAAGGAAGTTATAGTTCCCTTCGGGGAGATTAAATGTAAGCATCCCCTGATAGAATAAAATATCAGAATCTGTTTCCTTATAATCACTTACTCTAATATTACCATCCTGGATTTGTCGATCGATAGAATTTCCTAAAGAATCAGTAACCTCCACAGCCAAACTGAAACCGGCTATATAATAATTGTCATCTTTAACAAAAACCAGATGATCGTAGGGGATTCTGAAAGTATAATAATATTCCCAATTATTATTCGCTAAAGGAAATGAATTTATTTCCGCATAAAGGAACTTAAAGCCGGGGAATTCATTATGACCAGAAGAATTTGAGTGATTCTGAGAATAGGCAAGAGCTGTAAATATTATGCAAAGAAAAAGAGCTTTGATTTTTACTTTGTTCATTTTAATTATAAATAGTTTATTATAATTTACGATTGAAAGATATAAACAATTTAAAATAAAAACAGCAGAAAGAATTCTGCTGTTTTTATATAAACAAGATTAAAATTAATTAACTATTCATATTATTAAGGAAGTCCTTATTAGTTTTAGTTCCTCTCATTTTATCTAGAATGAATTCCATAGCCTCAATAGGATTAAACTCGCTTAATATTTTCCTGAGAATCCAAATCTTTTGAAGTTCATCTTCTTTCATAAGCAGGTCTTCCCTTCTGGTACCGGAGCGGTTAACATCGATAGCAGGGAAAATTCTTCTATCGCTAAGATCGCGATTAAGAACTATTTCCATATTGCCTGTTCCCTTGAACTCTTCGAAGATAACATCGTCCATGCGGCTACCAGTATCGACGAGAGCAGTAGCGATAATAGTCAAACTTCCACCATCTTCTGTATTTCGGGCAGCACCGAAGAATCTTTTAGGTTTCTGGAGAGCATTAGAATCAACACCGCCAGACAAGATTCTTCCACTATGAGGGACAACAATATTGTGTGCTCTTGCAAGACGAGTAATACTATCGAGAAGAATTACGACATCCTCCTTGGCTTCGACTAATCTTTTTGCTTTTTCGATTACCATATCTGCAACCTGAACGTGACGTTCAGCGGGCTCATCAAAAGTTGAGCTAATAACTTCGCCTTTAACAGAACGTTCCATATCGGTAACTTCTTCAGGACGTTCGTCAATTAAAAGAACTATTAGTTTTATTTCGGGATGATTTCTAGTTATTGAGTTGGCGATTTTTTGAAGCAGGATAGTTTTACCGCTTTTAGGAGGAGAAACGATTAAACCTCTTTGTCCTTTACCGATAGGAGAGAGGAGATCCATTATTCTCATAGAATACTCGCCGGGAGCTGATTCAAGAGAAATTCTCCTTGTTGGGTAGACAGGAACCAAATTATCAAATAAAGTTCTTTCTCTAATCCCTTCAGGATCCAACCCATTAACAGCCTCGACTCTGAGGAGAGCAAAGAACCTTTCACCTTCCTTAGGCGGGCGAACCTGTCCACTTACATAATCCCCAGTTCTGAGGCTGAATTTTTTTATTTGTGATGGGGAAACATATATATCATCAGGAGATGGGAGATAGTTATAATCGGAAGAGCGCAAAAATCCATAACCATCGGGAAGAACTTCAAGTACACCTCTTGAGAATGTTAACCCATCCTTAGCAGTTTGGGCTTCCAAAATCTTAAAGATCAGTTCTTGTTTTCTTAAATCGCTATAACCGGAAATATCCAGTTCTTTAGCTATAGCATTTAACTCCACAATTTTTTTGGACTTGAGTTCAGAAATATCCATTGGCATAACTTAGATTCCTAAATTTTAATTAAAACAAAGTTTATGATTACGTTCGAATTATTAGACAAATAATACTTTCAAAGGTTTTTATTCCGATATGCTATCGAGGCTCTTCTCTTTCTTATTGTTAAAAGACTGAAAGGAACAAGAGGTATACCGAAACTTAATAGTAAATTAAAAAAATGTCAAGCTATTTGTACTCAAGACGTGATTTTAATTCCCCCAGCACATACATGCTACCAAGCACGACTAATACGTTATTTTTGTCTTCTTTACTGAAATTACGGACGAGTGCAACCGGGTCATGTTCCGCTAATACCTTTATGTTGAGTTTATCAGCTATTTCAATTAACTCAGTTATTGTACATGCCCTATCATAATTTATAGATGTAATATGAATTTCATCGAAATACTTATTCAGCATAGAGAGCATATTTTCAACAGCCTTATCTCTCATAGCGCCAAACAGGACAATTTTTTTTGAATACTTCATAATATCTTTCTTAAATTCGTCTAAAAAGTTCCTAAAACCCTCAGGATTATGTGCGGAATCAAAGATAATATCAGGGCGTTTATTGTAGAATTCATACCTTCCTTGAATACGAGTGTTTTTAACGACATTTTTAATGCCTCTTTCAAAGATATTAGAATCACTTTCATCTAAAGTTTTTGAGATTACCAAAGATGCCAAAGCAGCATTATATTTCTGATAATCTCCTTTCAGGGGCATATTCCAATCATCGAGTTCCAATTCATCAGTATACAACTCAAAGGAATTCTTTTTTTCATTTAGGTATTCGGTGATCTTAAATAATTCTGAATCTGACCCGGAACATTTATTCTCAATAACGCCGACTGCCTGAGGGGGAAGTTTACCAATAAATACGGGAATTCCTTTTTTTATAATTCCAGCTTTTTCAGCGGAAATTTGTTCAATCGTATTGCCAAGAATATGTGTATGCTCAAGACTAATGGAAGTGATAATGGAAGCTAGGGGTCGGATTACATTTGTGGCATCAAGTCTACCACCGAGTCCAGTTTCAATGACAGCATAATCAACTTTTTGTGTTTCAAAGTACCTGAAGGCAATAGCTGTAGTAACTTCAAAGAATGTTAGATTAAACTGATCGATTAAATTTTCATACCGGTCAATAAAAGATGCTATGAACTCATCCGGGATTTCCTTTCCATTTATTGTAATTCTTTCATTGAATCTGACAAAATGCGGGGAAGTGTAAAGTCCCACCTTATAATTAGATTCTATGAGAATACTAGCCAAGAATGCAGAAGTACTCCCTTTTCCGTTTGAACCAGCGACATGGAACATTTTTAATTTCTGATAGGGTTTCCCAATTTCATTCAGAAAGCAATTTATATTATCCAAGCCAAGTTTAATACCAAACGAATGGAGGGAGAAAAGTTTCTTTAAAGAATTATCGATATTCATCAAATAAAACAGGATCCAGTAATAGTAAAAATAATTTATATATAGAATTTAATACATAATTTTCTAATTTCATTTAAAAACCCAGCAGGAATTATAGTCATCCTTTAGTCTTTTTTCAGTTTGTAAAAGAAACCTATATATTAGTAAGATTGAAATTATAGTTCCTTAGAATGAATATAAACATAACAAAATGTCTCTTGATCGTTCTGATAAGTTCCATATTGGGGTTAATTTATAATTTTGTGAACCCCAAGGGGATAAACCTAATTTCAAAACCAAAAGGGGTTAAATGGGCATCCGATTCATTAGTTATCAACTCCTTAAATCAAATCGATACACTTAATAACAAGAAGAAAGAGAATATATTAATTAAGGAGAAGTCATCTTTTAATACGAAATCTGAGACCACCAATTCTTCCTTTAAACCAGATTCGTTAAGACGAAATGGAATTAAACAACAGATCAAGAATTCGAATGATGAAGATGAAGGATTTGCTGAACCGATCGGCATTAACCTTGAACAGGCGTACAAATTATATACAATGGGGTTTGTTTTTGTAGATGCCAGAGTTGAGGAGGAGTATAAAACGGGGCATATAAAGAATTCATTAAACCTACCGATATATGATTTTGATAAACATCAAAAAGAACTTGGCGGTATTTCCAAATCGCAAACCATCGTATGCTATTGCGGCGGATCTGACTGCGACCTAAGCACACAACTTGCAAATAAACTTTTCTCCCTTGGATATAAAAATAATTATATATTCATAGGCGGGTGGGAACAATGGAAAACTGCAGGATATCCTGTTGAATAATATGGTTAAGATTTTATCAAATAAATATTTTCTTTTAATATTAAGAGTCCTATTAGGGTTTATATTTATTTTTGCGGCAATTGAAAAAATAGTATCGCCTGAAAGCTTTGCAGTTTCTATTTCCAATTATAAGTTAATACCTCCTGAATTAATTAATATTCCAGCGATAATTATTCCATGGATAGAGTTAACCTCCGGTCTGCTGTTAATATTGGGTGTAATGGTAAAAGAGAATTCTGCTATAATAACTTTTTTATTAGTTGTTTTTTCAGCTGCAATTATAGTCAGTCTTTTAAGAGGGTTAAATATAAACTGCGGATGTTTTGGGACAATATATGGATCGAGAATAGGACTCTTAAAGGTAGTCGAAAACCTTCTTCAGATATTATGCGGTATTATACTGATGAGATGGGGTTCATCAATTTTTAATATTGATGCTAAAATGAGATTATAGGTTATTAGATAAGGTCATCTTTGACCATGAATTGCATCTGTTTAGTTAGCTGTTCTGTTAAGAAATCACGTCTATATTTAGAGACATATTCTGCATCCGGGGAGGGCAGCTGGTTCTTTTTATATAATTTGTAAACCTCAAGTATCGTGTTTTTTATCTGGTTGATATCATCGGGTTCGGTAATAAAGGAGGCGCCATATTCTTTTGCGGCTATCCGGGCAGCTCCTTCAGGGACACATGCTATGATAGGTTTCATGGAACCCATATATTCATAAAGTTTTCCAGGAAGGATAGCATCAATATTTCTTTTCCTGCCTATCATAATCCAGAGAATATCACTTGATTTTATTTTAATTATAGAATCACTATGATTCATATAGCCATGATCTTTAACAAATCTTTCAAGCTTTAATTTTTTAATAAGCTTTTTATTTTCTTTCCTTAAGAAGCCTACGAAATGCAGTTCAATATCCTGTGTAACATCGGGTCTTTCAATTGATAGTTCTTTAAATGCCTGAATAAAATATTTAGGGGAATTATACTCAATGAATATACCTGAATAGGTAATAATCATTTTGTCATTTGGTTTGGGGATAGGCTTTAGTTTTTCGAAATCTTCAGCATCATAACCATGAGGTAGAATAACAATATCTTCAAAGGTGAGGAATTGGAACAGATTAAGAATATTTTCTTTAATTTTTCTGTTGGTAACAAATATACGGTCAGCAGATTTTAGTGCTAAGTATTCATACCTTTTCTGAAGAAGTTTATGGAGCGGGGTCAGATAAAACGCAAAGTAACTTCCGAACCACAAATCCCGGTAATCGAGAAATAGGGGTATATTAAATTTTTTCTTAAGTTTACTTCCCAATACAAAAGCAGAGAATGGTGGTCCAGTTACAAATATTGCATTAAACTTCTCCGCTGCAAGGAGATCTTCGGCAGTTTGGTATGCAGCTTTTGCCCAGGATATTTTATTATCGGGTATATATATAGCCTGACTAATCCTATTAAATATTTTCCGGATAAATTCACGCGGAATAGTAACAGTACCATACTTTGACAGAAGAGAATTTGGACCACGCCCACCAGCACGTACAATCCTAACACCAGCGTCATTACTTTCCTGAAGGAGGGAATAATCGTGAGCGAAATAAGCGATATTACCAGTAGTAAGAACAACAGGCTCCCAATTGTTCTGTTTCATATATTTTACAAACTTAAGAGTCCTTTGAACTCCTGATAACCCGAGAGGGGGATAATAATATGCTATTACTAAAACTTTAAACATTGTAATTGATTTCTAATTCATAAAATATAATATTGTTTTCAACATAACTCTTAGTTCGAAGTATGGGTAAACTCAAGAAAATGCCTGGTAGCCGGTTATATCCTCACCAATAATAAGAGTATGCATTTCGTGAGTACCCTCATACGTTTTAACGGATTCGAGGTTAGCCGAATGACGCATGACGGGATACTCATCCAGAATTCCATTAGCGCCTAATATCTCCCTTGCTACACGGGCAATATCGAGAGCTTTTTCACAATTATTTCTTTTGGCCAAAGAAACATGAGTATGCCTGAGAGTTCCTTTATCTTTCATTCTTCCAAGCTGGATATTCAGGAGCTGAGCTTTGGTAATTTCCGTAACCATATAAACCAATTTTTCCTGAGTAATCTGGAATGCAGCAATTGGTTTATCAAACTGCACCCTGGACTTTGCATAATTCAAAGCTGAATCATAGCAAGCTAACATTGAACCGACCACGCCCCAGGCAATTCCATATCTTGCCTGGTTAAGGCACATAAGGGCACTTTTCAGACCCGATGTATTTGGCAAACGATTCTTTTCAGGAACGAATACATCCTGAAAAATAAGTTCACTGGTAACAGATGCACGCAGTGAATGTTTTCCTTTCATTTCAGGGGCTGTAAATCCCTTTGTTCCTTTTTCAACAAGGAATCCATTAACTTCGCCATTTAATTTAGCCCAGACAACTGCAACATCTGCAAGAGTGCCATTGGTGATCCACATTTTAGCACCATTGAGGAGATAGCCGCCATCTTTTTTTTCAGCTTTAGTTATCATTCCGCCGGGGTTAGAACCAAAATCAGGTTCAGTTAATCCAAAGCAGCCGATTTTTTCTCCTTTACATAATAAAGGAAGCCAATAATCTTTTTGTTCTTCAGACCCGAAGGTAAAAATGGGATACATAACCAGAGCACTTTGCACCGAAACAAAACTTCTTATGCCGCTATCCCCTCTTTCAAGTTCCTGAAGAACCAAGCCATAAGCAACATTATTAAGTTCAGCGCAGCCATATTTTTGAGGTAAATTTGCTCCTAATAAACCAAGTTCAGCAATTTTGGGAATCAGTTTAACGGGAAAAGTACCTTCTCTGTAATGTTTTTCAATGATCGGAATTACTTCTTCGCTGACAAACTCCCTGACAGAATTTCTTATCAGAATTTCTTCATCAGAAAGTAATGTTTCGCTGTTAAAATAATCCAATCCATCAAACTTAGGCATAAAATCCCTTAATAATTTGACATAAGAACCTGCTAAAATTATTAAATGCGAAGCGTATAAACAACCCCAGTTTAAGATTAAAAAAGGCTATTCTTTAGAGGAATAGCCTTGATTGAAATTATATCTTTTATATTATTCTATACGAATAACGGAGCTAAAACCAAGGTTAAGGTACTTAGCAATTTAATAAGAACATGGAGAGAGGGACCGGCTGTATCCTTGAAAGGATCGCCAACAGTATCGCCGACAACAGATGCTTTATGGGGATCTGATTTCTTACCGCCGTAGGCGCCAGTCTCGATAAATTTCTTTGCGTTATCCCAAGCGCCGCCGCCGTTATTTAAGAATAAAGCCATAAGGATACCGGTAATTGTACCGACCATAAGATAGCCGCCAACAACTTCAGCGCCGGTAGCGCCGCCAGTATGACCCATTCCAAGTCCAAACTGATAGAGCCATTTAAATATCAGACCAACACCGACAGTCATTCCAACGACGAGCAATCCAGGGACGACCATTTTCTGGAGAGCTGATTTTGTTGCGATATCTACGCACTGACCATAATCGGGTTTAGTTGTCCCGAGCATAATACCCGGATTGTTTTTAAACTGTTCACGGACATTATTAATAATTGAATAGGCTGCTTTACCAACAGCTTTGATAGCAAGGGATGAAAAGATATATACAAGCATGGCACCACAAATGGCTCCGACAAATACTTCAGGTTTATTGAGATTTATGTTGCCATTAAATGAAGGCATATAGTTTTTAACTTCATCAAGATATGCACCGAATAAAAGGAATGCTGCAAGAGCCGCAGATCCAACTGCATATCCTTTGGTTAATGCTTTTGTTGTATTACCGACAGCATCAAGGCGATCAGTTTTAACACGGACTTCTTCAGGCTGCTGGCTCATTTCGACAATCCCGCCTGCGTTATCTGTAATAGGACCAAAAGTATCCATTGCTAAAATATATGCAGCTGATCCGAGCATACCCATTGTAGCGACTGCTGTACCGAATAGTCCGGCATCTTTAAGTCCAGAGCTCTGACCGAGGAAATAAGTAGCAACGATTGCAGTTCCAATGACAAGAACAGGGATACCGGTTGATTCCATGCCGATTGCAATACCGGCTATGATATTAGTTGCCGGACCTGTTAGAGAAGCTTCAGCAATTGCCTGAACGGGTCTGTATTTATATTCTGTATAATATTGAGTAACATAAACGAAGGCTAGGGAAACGAGGATCCCTATTACTCCACAGAAAAAGAAGTTCAGGTAGACGGGACCCAACAACCATTTGGATGCAATAAAGAAACCAACCATAGCAAGAAAAGCAGTAACATAAAAACCGCGATTAAGGGCACTCATTGGATCTTCTTTATCATTAGTCCTAACAGACATGATGCCGACTATTGAAGCTATAATTCCGAATGCACGAGCGATTAGTGGAAAGAGAAGAACGCCAAGGAGCGTCATATTATTTGCAGTCATGAAATCCTGATTAGCCCTGAACAGACCGGCGGCGAGAATCATAGCTCCGATATTTTCAGCAGCAGTAGATTCAAAGAGATCGGCGCCACGACCAGCGCAGTCGCCTACATTATCGCCGACGAGATCAGCAATAACAGCGGGGTTACGGGGATCATCTTCAGGAATACCTGCTTCAACTTTACCGACGAGATCTGCACCGACATCAGCGGCTTTAGTATAAATACCTCCGCCGAGCTGGGCGAAGAGGGCGACAAAACTTGCACCAAAGCCATAACCAACAATCAACAATGGAATTTTAGAAACATCGGTAACGACGTGGAAAGTATCAACGAGGGTAAATAAACCAGCGACACCAAGTAAGCTCATAGCAACAACAAAAAATCCAGAGACAGCGCCACCTCTTAAGGCAGTCTGCAAAGCACCATTCATTCCTTTGGTAGCAGCTGCAGCAGTTCTAATATTGGAACGGATAGCGACCCACATACCCATATATCCTGCGGCGACAGAACAGAGAGCGCCTAAAACGAAAGAGAGGGTTGTCCATAAAGCCATCTGACTTTGGCTTGCGGGATCGTGAATAGTAGGAGTTCTAATAAAGGCATACATTATATATATGAAAGCTGCAAGGCATAGTGCGAGCCAGAGGATAGTTCTATTTTGACGTCTGAGGAAGGCCTCGGCACCTTGTTTAATTGCATTAGAAATCTCCTGCATTTTAGATGATCCAGTATCCCTTTTAAGAACATCGCGGATCAGGTAGACTGCAAAGAGCAACCCCAAAATGCTGATGCCGAATATTAACGAAAGTTCCATTTAGTTACTCCACATATTATGGTTGTTGATATTGTAAAATGTTTAAGTTTTAGTTAAATGCAGGTTTTATAAGGATCGATATATTTTTGTTATATATAAATACATTTGATTTAAGAAATTATTAAATAATGTGCGATTTGTCAAATTTATTTACAGTAAAATTGATGATAAATTATACAAAGTCAGGTTATGGAGGTAAAATATTCTTCGCCATTATCTTTTGTGTGTATAAAGAGGAGATTTGCTCTTACGAGTTTTACAAGAGTTCTTGAAGCGCGGCGCACCGAAATATTGATCAAAGTACTTAATTCTTTAACGGAAATCCTTTCGTGTTCAGTAAGGTAGTTAAAGACAAATTTTTCGTTAGGTCCAATTGCATATTTTTTAAGATTCAGGTTATTAGTTTGAGCCCTTAATATTCTAACCATTTCCTTGCTAGCCAGAACAGATTTATCATTCACCCTAATGCAGACCTTTGCTTTGGTAATATCGAATTCATTGGAATAATCCTGAATCCTGTGTGGTTTAACATTTGATTCAGGGATTTTGACAACAACAATTTCTTTACCTTCCAAATTGAAATATTCGATATTAAAGACTAAGGGAGGCTCACAATGATTAAGTCCGGTGTCATTTATTAATTCAGCTTCAGATTTTTCGCTTTCAACTCCGACTATTTCCTTATTATCATCCACACCGAAGAGAATAGTGCCTCCATTTGTATTAGCAAAGGCGATCATCTCGCGGGCAATCTTTTCAGATGAGGAAAATTTTCTTTTGAATTCGCACCACAAATTCTCCCCGCCTTCAATGAGTCCGAGCACTTCTCTTCTTTTCATTATTAGTTATCCGGAAAGAGGACCACATCGTTAAGTCTTCCAAGAATGATTGCAGATCTTCTTGAAACATAGGAGGAATTTACATTTGGTTCATGAACCAGGGGGGACGGGATGACAGCAGCAAGTCTAGCACATTCATTAGTAGTTAATGAAACGGGTTCTTTTCCAAAGTATGTTTCAGACGCTTTTTTAATACCGAACAAACCATCTCCCCATTCAACCGCATTAACATAATTTCTTAAGATACCTTTTTTAGATAATTCTTTTTCCATCCTTAAAGCAATCCAGAATTCTTTAGCTTTTCTTAAACTACTTTTTTCAGTGGAGAGGTATAAGTTTTTTGCAAGCTGCATAGTTATTGTGCTACCCCCACGGACAGCGCGTCCTCTTCTTTTATTTTTAGCCAGGGACTTGTTCAGTTCTTCCCAGTCAATTCCTTTATGAATGAAGAACTTTCCATCTTCCATAGAGATAATGCCTTTAAGGAGATTTGGATTTATATCATTCAGACTGCACCATGACTGACGGGGATAGTAGAACATTTTATGCTCAATAGCTCTTTGTTCCATTAATGAAGTGACTCTGAAGGTATTATATTCAAGTATGGGTATCTGCAGAAAGGGTACGCTAAAATATAGTAAGAACAAAATATAGAGGAAGATACAACGTAACTTCCTTTTTTTTATAGATGGCAGAAGTTTATCAAGTAATAAACCTAATTCATTCATTTATGATTAGGGGGAAGTTTGAGAGAATCACTTATGACCGGTTTTGAATTATTTAGTGAGTCAGTTCTCATTGGTACATATTTCTTTAAGGAATCAGTTCCCATCGGGTTATTTTTCCTTAAAGAATCCATAGCCATAGGATTATTCCTTCTTTTGAGTGGCTCAGTCATCATTCCTTTAGGTACATGCAAGGAATCGTTACCCATAGATTTATTATTCAAATTAACAGGGTTTTTTTGATCACCGTTCTGGTTTTTTACTGAAAGAGAATCCACGTCCTTCCCTTTGAGTTTCAACTGTTCAATTTTTTTAAGCGAATCTTTCAGAGCAGTTTTTTTTCTTTCAACTTCTTCTTTGTAATAATATAACTTAGGTTTGACATTAGCGGCATAGACAGTTTTGGGATACCGTGAAGTCAAAGTATCATAAATAACTGCAGCGGAATCATATAATTTAAGATCATTTTCAAGGATCCATCCTGATGCAAACAAGGCTTTAGGAGCCATCGGAGATTTAGGAAATTTAGCCGAGATGCCATAGAATTTATCCAAAGAAACATTAAAGTTTTTCTTTATCATATCAGTTTCTGCATCAGCATACAAGTCCTTTGCAGGATCAAAATCAAAATCCACAGCCGGTTTATTTAATTTTATAGCTGCAGCATTTACAACTTTTTCAGTCCGATAATTATTATAAATAATATTGTAAAGACTATCAGCTTTGACAGAATCATTTAAGGTTTCGTAATAAATCCCAAGAGCATAAAGTGCTCTTGCGTCAAAGTTTGAACCCTGGAAATTATCAAGAATATCCCTATAATAATATGCCGCAGAATCGGGTCGATTCAATTCAGTGAAAAAGGTATTACCAAGATCATATTCGTTTTTTACAAGGGCAGCTTTTAATGTATCAAGAGAAAGAACCGGGTGGAGAGGGGGTCTTTTTTTAGGAACAGGGGGAACATAAGAGTTATTTGAACCGCCGACAACTGAATTAGGATTAAATCTATTATCTTCGCGTCCAGAACCTCTATCGTTTATATTTGTAATTTTATTCTGATCATCCACGCGCGGTTTAAGTGTATCAGAGTAAAATGCAATAGAATCT
>JARLHD010000131.1 GCA_031292435.1 Ignavibacteriaceae bacterium | reverse complement strand
GTCAGCAGAGGGAAACAGAGTTTTATTTTAAGGTTCCCATAGCTCTTTCAAGTCTTGCGTAAGTAACCTGGTAATTAAACAATGACTGGATCAGGAGGACCTGAGCATTATAATAAGCAACACGGGCATCAGTAACTTCGACAGCACTTCCTATTTCCTCCTTGAATCTTGCTTCGGCAAGGCGCAAAGTTTCCCCGGCTGCTTTAAGCAGCGAACGAGATGCGGCAATCTGATTGATAGAAAGTTTCAGATTTGAATATTGCTGTCTAACATCAAGAGTAACAGATTGTTCAGTGAGATCATAATCGGCTTTAACATTATCGAGGTTAGCTCTTGCCTGCTGGATACCTGCATCGAGAGCAAAGCCCTGGAATATTGGAAGAGATACAGCGACTCCAAGAGACCATGATCCCTGAAATGTCTGATTCAAAGCAAAACTTTTCCAAGTATAGCCACCGGAAGCATTTATTGCAGGAAGGTTAGCAGCCCAAGCAGAGGTAAGTAATGAACTATTTGCATTAACTCTTAATTTAGCTGCAATAATTTCAGGGCGGTTCTGAAAGGCTGTAGTTAAAGACTGAGATTCAGTAACGGAATCCCTGACGACATCAAATTCATCCCTTAAATTGAATTCCGATGGGAGTTTTTTATTTAATATATTCTCAAGCTGGAGGCGAGTAATGTCGATATTATTTTCAGCATTCAATAGATTAACCCGAGCAGTTGCTTCATCTGATTCAGCTTTAATCACATCAAACTGCGGTTTGCTACCAACATCAAACAGCGATTTGGAAAGTTTAAGATGTTCGGTAGCCTGCTGAAGGGACTGATCACTCACCTGTCTTAGTTTTACAGCCTGGAGATAATTAAAATATGCAGTATACGTATCCAGGATAAGAGATTGTTTTGCATTTATCAAATCCTGTTCAGAAGCATCAGTTAAATTAGAGTATGCTGAAATACGGCTGTAAGTCTTACCAAAATCAAAGAGTAATAATGACCCCTGAAAACCCGCAACATAAGTTGCATAAGTAAGGGGGACAGCATTTGGTCCGGTAAAGATTGTTCCACCATTCCGGTTCCAGGATGATTGAAGAGACAGCTGCGGATATATATTAGACCTTGAAAGGACGAGGTTCGAATAATTAAAATCATAATTACTTTGAGCCAGCCTGATCTGCGGATTATTCTTTAATGCTATATCCACACATTGACTTATTGTAAGAGTATCTGACTGACCAAATATTAAAGTTGATAAAATTAAAATGAATAAAACAGACTGTTGGATTTTAATCATTTTTAACTTCCTCATTTTCAGTAACCAGGTTTTTCCTGAACTTTTCTTCAAAGACCGTATATAAAGTAGGAACAAAGAACAAAGTAAGGAGAGTTGAAAGAGTTAATCCTCCAATAACAGCAATTGCAAGAGGAGCCTGTGAAGTTTCACCACCGACACCAAGTGCAAGAGGGATAAGACCTAAAACAGTAGCAAAGGTTGTCATTAGAATAGGACGTAATCTTGTTCTACCGGCTCTAATAACAGCTTCATGCAATTCAATTCCTCTTTTACGAAGTTTATTGGTATAATCCACTAGCAGGATTCCATTAGAGACTACAATTCCGATCATTACGATAACACCTTCGAAAGAAGTAACAGAAAGAGTAGTTCCTGATAAAAACAGGGCCCAGAGAACTCCAACCATTCCCAGTGGAACAGTAAACATAATAATAAAGGGATCGACCAAGGATTGGAACTGAGAAGCCATAACCATATAGACAAGTAAAATGGCTAATATCAGAGCAACACCAAGATCGCTGAAAGTTTTATTCTGCTGTTCTATATTACCACTCATTGTTATTGTGAAACCCTGGGGTACTTTTATATAGGCAATTTTAGAGGCTATTTCTTTAGAAACACTTCCAAGATCCCTACCAGAAACGTTACCGGTAACATCTACAATTCTTTCCTGGTATCTACGGTCAATCTGAATTGGAGATTTAGCCAATTCGACTTCAACCAAATTACCCAGTTTTACCAAGTCACCCTGAGTATTAACAACAGTTAAATTATTTATATCCTGTATTTGATCCCTGTAATCCTCAGCCAACCGCACCAACATATTGTATTGATTACCTGTAATCGGGTCAGTATAAATTGAGGCAACAGTACCGCTTATTGCAGTAGCAATAGTGTTGGAAATCTGCTGGACATTAACGCCCATAGCGCCAGATTTTTCCCTATTTATTTTTATTCTTAATTCAGGGAGATTTAATTCACGGCTTACGAGAACATCAGTTGCACCCTGAGTAGATTTAACAGCATCAGAAACCTGCTGAGAGAGAGTATTTGCGATTTCGAGATCGTTACCACTAATAACAACATCAATAGGAGCTGTAGAGCCAAAATTCAATAAGAACTTAAGGAACCCACCGGTATTGATTATTATTTGCGCACCAGGGAGAGCCATAACTTTAGGGCGAAGAGCTTTGACAACATCAAACACTGATCTATCCCTTTGGTCAGCCGGTTTAAGGGAAACAGAGATATTAGCTGCATGACTTCCTGAGTTGCCTCCACCGCCGCCGCCAGTACTACTTTTAGAATTAGGTACTCCGATATCAGAAACAACAGTCTGGACCTCGGGAACATTTTTCCGGATAATATCCTCAATCCTTTGGGTAAATTTTAATGTTTCTTCGATACGGGTTCCAATGGGCAACCGGAAAGAAACAGAGAACTGCCCTTCATCGGTATCAGGGAAGAATTCAGTACCAATAAATTTGAACAACAGGAGGGAGACAGCGGCGACTCCTAAAATTCCAAAGATGATAGTTCTTCTATGTTTAAGGGAATATGTAAGTCCACGCTGGTACTGATTATCAATCCAATCAAGGAGATTTATTGCTATTATCTTTAACCTGTCAGACCATTTCTTAGAGCGGGGATCAGCTTCTTTCTCGGCATGCATCATATTGAAGCAGAGCAAAGGAGTAACAGTTCTGGATACGAAGAATGAAGCGAATAAAGCAACAGTAATAGTAATAACCAGGGGCTGGAATAGCAGCTTAGCCACACCGGTTAAAAAGATAACAGGCAAGAACACAATTACGGTAGTTAACGTTGATATAAATATAGGGGCAGCAACCTCGAATGCAGCGTCGAGCGTGGCTTGCATTTTAGGAACCTTATCCTTTGCCATAGAACCATAATGCCTGGATATTGCTTCAAGCTCGACGATAGAATCGTCGACCAAGCGCCCAATGCCAAGGGCAAGTCCTCCGAATGTCATAATATTCAGAGTAGTACCACTGAACCTAAAGAAAATGAAAGTAACCAAAATAGACAAAGGGATTGCCAAGAAGATGATCATTGCACTTCTTGTATTACGTAAAAAGATAAGAATAACAATCATAGCAAGGAAAGCACCAAGAATAGATTCCTGTTTTAATCCGTTAATAGATTGTTTTATATATAGACTCTGATCTGAAGCGAGAGAAGCTTTAACAGACGGGGGTACATCTCTTAAATTAGTAATAGAGTTGATAATTGTATTTACGACATCCACAGTATTAGCGCTAGAAGTTTTCTGAACTCTTAGAATAACACCAGGAGTACCATTATTTCTAATTACTTCCGTTTGTTCCTGATAAGAATCGGCAACGTAGGCGACATCCCTGATTCTGATAGGGACACCATTAACATTTGTAATAACCACATTACCAATTGGTTCCACTACATTAAACTGACTTTCAGTTTTAAGGGAATAGTCGAAGATACCAGATTTAAGGTCGCCAGACGAAACGATAAGATTAGAGGAAGAGACAGCGGCATTAACCTGAGCCAGGGTTAGATTCATTGCTTCGATACGATTACGATCTACCCTAACCTGAATTTCCCTGATCTGACCACCAGAGACCTGAGCAAAGGCTACGCCGGGAAGGTGTTCCAGCTGAGGTTCAATAACATTATAGGCGAGGTCGTACATATCGCGCTGACTAAGATCGCCACTTAATGCAATTACGCAGACAGGGATATTAGTAATATCAAACCTAAGCACCAACGGAGTGGTGGCAGTAGTAGGAAGGAAATTAAGAATCCTATTTATTTTCTGAATTACATCGATTAACCCGACATCGGTATTGGCATTCCAATTGAAATTTACAGAAACCCTAGAGACGCCCTCGCGAGTTGAAGATTCAACATAGTTGACATCATTAGTAGAACTGACAGCTCTTTCAAGGGGAACTGTTGCGGTCTGTTCCATATCGATAGGATTGGCGCCATCATTGTAAGTAATTACACTTACACGTGGAATCTGAATATTGGGAAGCATATCTATCGGGAGCTGAGAGAAGGACACAATACCCAATACAAGGACAGCCAAAGCTGCCATAAAAGTAGAGATCGGGTATTTTAAAGCTAGTCTTGTTAACCACATAATTTATTTTGTTATTTTAACTTTCATTTTATCTCTAATTAAACTTTGACCTATTAGAACGATAAGGTCTTTATCGGTAATTCCGGAAAGGATTTCATATTTTGTATCCTGTTTGATACCAATAGTAACATATCTTTTTTCGACAGTGGTATCAGGTTTTATAATGTAGACATAATCGCCATAATCATCATTCTGGATAACCTGGTTAGGGAGGATGATAGCATTTTCTTTCCGATCCATTATCATGTTAATATTAGCAAACATACCGGGTTTAAGGAGTTTGTTAGTATTTTCAATATCAATTTCAATCTGCATTGTCCTAGTATTAAGGTCAACAGCATCGCTAATTTTTTTAATATTTGCATTGAATTTAACACCGGGCAACGCATCGGCGGTAACTTCGATACCGGTTACTTTACCAAGGAGCGGGACATTTTTTTCAGGAATGTTCAGATAAGATTTCAGGCTGGAAACATTCATGAGAATATATAAAGAAGAATTTGGACTTGACCCTGAGGCATTGATATAGGCGCCCTGATCAAAGAATCTTTTTGTAATGATACCACTGAATGGAGCGGTAACTTTGCAATAGCTAAGCTGAGTGAGAGCATTTGAATAATTAGCAAAGGCGGCTTCTCTTTGAGCCATAGAAGCATCCATAGTGGTTTTAGCATTTTCCAGATCTTGTCTTGCTATAAGGTTTTGTTCAAACAGCTTTTTGTTACGCTCATAGGTAATTTTGTTATTCTGATAAGTAACATCTGCCTGGAGGTAATTTGCACTGGCGAGTTTCAAATTCTGGGCATAGATAGTAGAATCAACTAATGCGAGAATCTGATTCTGTGAGACCACAGAGCCGATATCAACAAAAATCTTTTCCAAGTTGCCGCTTACTTTAGCATAAATGGTGGCCTGCTGGACGGGCATAATATCGCCGGTAAATGAGAGGCTATTTACAATTTTTCCTTTTGAAGCATATCCCTTAACAACGATGGGGCGCGGGATACCTCGTTTTTCCGGAGATGAAGTTGCTATTTTTAATGCGACCAAGGCAAAGGCAATAACAATAATTAGTACCAGGTAGGTAGATTTTTTCTTTTTAGACATTTTAGGATCTGTGTTATATATAGAAAAAGTTTGACAAGAAATTTAAGTTAAAAGTTTAACCTATTCAATTCAAATTATAAATAATTCTCACTATTGACATATGGGTGAGAGGCTTAATATTCTTATAAATGATAATTATATTGAGCAAATCAGAAAATGTATAGTGAAGAAACCGCTGATTTTAATGGCATGATGGTTGTATATTAAAATGAATCGAGAGTATAAAGAATTACACTAATATTCTTTGGATTTTAAATGGCAAAAAAGAGCATTTCTGAAGCTAAATAGTAGAGGGGTACTTGTGCAAGCTTATGCTAATGAGGGAGTAGAAATTATAGAGGTAAGAATGGTAAAAGTTTCTTAAACAGAGACACCGATGGCGAGAGGGGAGGGGAGTTGGGGGTGAAATATCATACCGAAAGATAAATTACAGTCAATCAAAGTTGCTCACACCTTGCTCTCACGTTGCTCTTAAGTTGCTCTTAAGTTGCTCTTTTTAGGGGATAGAAGTATTATACGGGTAATATTAGGGTATACGAAGAGGGGTGGGGGTAATATCAGACCATATATACCGATAATATCAAAATGGGACAGTGAGGAAAGGGCTGTCCGGTGCAAATTGGATATGAGAGAGCCGAAACGACTTAACTTAGGATATAGGTCTATTTGAGAACGATCATTTTTTTAACTGCTGAATATCCGGCAGAAGTTAATTTATAGAGATATACACCGCTTGAGAGTTCATCAAAATCCTTATTAGAGATAGAAACCTGATGTTGTCCGGCGGAAAGGAATCCAGATAGCAGGACTTTAATTTCCCTTCCGGTAATATCGTACAGTATTAGAGAAACGTTAGCCTGTTCGGGGATTGAGAAATTTATTATCGAACCTCCATTAAATGGGTTGGGATAATTTTGCTGTAGAGCGAATCCATTGGGTATTGAATTTTTGCTAACAGTGATAACATTCGAATAAGTTGAATTACCATTAAAATCATTTTGTTTGAGGCGATAAGAAATGTTTATACCTTTTACCGAAATTACATTAATATCTTTGAAGCTATAATTATTTTTTATCTGGGAAGTGCCGTGACCAGATACAAATCCAATAGTTCTCCACGAGTCAATTTCTGTTGATCGTTGAATTTCAAAACCATAATTATTTAATTCGGTAGTGGTAGTCCAATTGAGGAGGACGGAAGTCTGCACGATTTGGGATGTGAAGGCAATGAGTTCAACGGGTGTAATGGTAGAGAGGGGGATTTTATAGACTCCCCTGCCGTGAGTAGCAACGACGAGCTTATAATCAATAGGGCTGACGGCAAGATCCATGACAAGAGCGGTACCAGTTAAACCAGAGTTCATACTATTCCAGGAAATACCATTATCATGGGAGTAATAAACGCCGAGATCATTTCCGACATAGAGAGTGTAGGAATTAAAGGGATCGATACAGACTGCGGAAGTCGGGACATCAGGGAGACCCTGTCCTATATCCGACCAAGAGGCACCACTATTGAGAGAGCGAAAGAGGTGTGAAGTTCCGAAGCC
>JARLHD010000130.1 GCA_031292435.1 Ignavibacteriaceae bacterium | reverse complement strand
GAAGAAATATCCTTATCATCCGGTAAAATATTCGCTTTTTATTCCGATGGAATAACGGAAGCGATAAACGATAAAGAAGAATTCTTTGGTGAAGATAAGCTCTCCAATTTGCTTAAAAATAAAACAAACCTCCCCTCAACTAAACTTATGGATGAGATTTGGAACTCTATAATTCAATTCCGTGGTACCGCTGAACAAAACGATGATATGACTATGGTTTTAGTCAAGGTTTCCTGATCTAAATTCTCTCCCATTTCAAGAATTTACTTATGGCGCTGGAATTCGCTTGGAAAATTTCTTCCGGTTCCCATTTCTGTCGGACTGGATTATACTCATCTCGAACAACCGGGATATAAACCTTCTCAGTATTATGTTTTAAAGAATGATCACTTCAATTCCCTGACCTTCCCTCAACTCATAATATTATAACCTATTCATATCTCATGGCCGGATTGTCTAAAAGATAGTATAAAATATTGGGACGATTATTTTGATAGGTTTTTTTAATAATTGAATTAATAGTTTTAATTTTACACTGTACTGATTAATAATTTACTGCCTTAAATAGTGAAGAAAATAATAATATTAAAATTTCTACGTTCAAAAACATTCAGAAATATAAAAATAGGTCTTGTCTCTAGTTTTATCTCAGGATTATTCTTTTATTATTTATTAGATAGTATCGTAAGTTATGAAGACAATATTCTGATTAACACTTCATTACTATTCTCCGCATCCCTTGATCCCCTTATTAATGGATCTGGTCTTTTCTTCTCGCATGATCCGGAGCTCTATTCACTGCTGTTTTTCTTACTTGGAATTTGTTCTTTTTCTGCCATTGTGGTTATTTCATTTTATCTTTTAAGGTTTAAATTAAAGAAATTATTACAATGGGGCTCTGATTCTGAAGATCATTTGAATAAAAAGTCGTGGATATTTCAGATAATTCTTCAGGTGAAAAATAGATGGGTTTTAATATCATTATCGTTAATTATTTTTATTATTGCAGTGCTGACTTTGCGGAATCTTATCATTATTCCTTCCAACGCTCTCTTGTTTTAATCCATAAAATCTTATATCCTACTATCTGGATTTACTTGTTCCTAAATATTATTTATTATGAATATTGTATATCCCTTAAAAAAGTCCACACTCATGTTCCATTTTTGTTGAAACTTTACCCCTGCTATATTTGTCAAATAATATTCTGAAGATTATTTTTAATAGAATAATATTAAAACCAATATAAAATGAACAAGAAAATTCTGGAAGTTAAGAATCTGACTAAAAAGTTTGGTGATGTTACAGCAGTTAATACTATTTCCTTTTCAATAGACAGGGGGGAAATATTCGGAGTAGTTGGTCCCAATGGAGCCGGTAAAACCACAACAATAAAAATATTAACTACACTTCTGCCTCCAACATCAGGTGAAGCTCTGATCGGCGGGTATAATGTTGTAAAGAATGCAACAAAAGTAAGGAGAATTATCGGCTATGTTCCGCAAATGCTATCTGCTGATGGAAATCTTACAGGTTACGAAAACCTGCTTATATTCGCCAAACTTTATGACATCCCTTCTAAAGAACGGAAAAAAAGAATAATAGATTCGCTCCATTTTATGGGACTTACTGATGTTGCGGATAAAATGGTTAAAAGTTTTTCGGGTGGTATGATCCGTAGACTTGAAATTGCACAGGCAGTTCTTCATAACCCTAAGGTTTTAATTTTAGATGAACCGACTGTCGGGCTTGACCCCGGCGCTCGGGATAGTGTTTGGGAATATGTTAAAACATTAGCTGGGAAAGGAACAACTGTTTTGATGACTACTCATTATATGGAAGAGGCGGATGCTATGTGCAGCAGAGTTGCAATTATGAACAGGGGAAATATTGCCGCTCTGGGTTCCCCGCATGATCTTAAAATATCTATCGGTGATGATGGAGCTAGTTTAAATAAAGTATTTGAATATTATATCGGAAAGAATTTAGATTCCGGAGTTAGTGAAGGAAATTTTAAAGATGTATCAAGAACAAGACGCACTACCAAAAGACTCGGCTGATTTTGCACTCTCTGATAATATAAATCCATTAAAATGGATTGCAAATTTTATCAGCAAGACGCTTGTAATAACAGAATTAGAAGTAAGAAAACTTAGCCACGATCCCACTGAATTATTTACCCGTGCACTTCAGCCCGCTCTGTGGATGCTGGTGTTTGGTGAAGTGTTTACTCGCGTGCGAGCAATACCAACCGGCAATATGACTTATCTTGACTTTATGGCCCCGGGAATTCTTGCCCAAAGCGTACTCTTTGTCGCTATCTTCTACGGTATTTCAATTATCTGGGAAAGGGATCTGGGTATTGTTCATAAGTTTCTGGCAAGTCCAACTCCAAGGACTGCCCTCGTACTTGGAAAGGCTTTATCCGCAGGTGTCCGGGCAATTTCGCAGGCAGTTATCATTTATCTGCTTTCTTTAATGCTTTCTGTTAAACTTTCCTGGGCACCCGCAAATCTGATTGAAATTTTATTTGTAGTGATAATCAGCGCTGCTCTCTTTTCTACCTTCTCCCTTATCATTGCCTGTATTGTTAAAACGCGTGAACGGTTTATGGGAATTGGTCAGGTTCTTACAATGCCCCTGTTCTTTGCCAGTAATGCTATCTATCCCATTTCTATTATGCCCGATTGGCTTAAAGCTATTGCACATTTTAATCCGCTCACTTATGAAGTTGACGCACTTCGTACGTTAATGATTTCTGGCGGAAATAGTCAATATGGACTCCCTTTTGATTTCGCTTTCCTTATCTTTTCAATGATTATCTTAACAATAATAGCTGCAATTGTCTATCCTTCAATTGCAAGATAAAAAATTTTTATGAGGTAAAGACATGTCCATTAATCTTAATATCAATATTCAAAAAACTGCAGTAGTCGTTATCGATTTGCAAAAAGGTATTTCTTCAATGCCAACTGAACCATACTCCCCCGCAGTGGTTATAGAAAATTCAGTTAAAATCATTTCTGCTGCACGTAAAAATAATATGCCTGTGTTTTTAGTCCACGTTACTCCATCCCCCGATATGAAGGATGCCCTTCATCCTGTTGCCGAGTCGTCTTTTATAAGATCTGGATTAAATCCCGGATGGAGTGAATTTGTCCCTGAATTAAATATTCAACCCAATGATTTTTTGATTACTAAACATCAGTGGGGCGCTTTTTACGGAACTGAACTCGATCTGCAGTTACGAAGAAGAGGTATGGATACTATTATCCTCTGTGGAATTTCAACTAACTTTGGGGTTGAAAGTACAGCAAGAGATGCCTTTGAATTGGGCTATAACCAGATATTTGTTGAAGATGCGATGTCTGCCCGGTCTAAGGAAGAACACGCTTATCCCGTAAAATATATTTTTCCCCGACTTGGCTTAATCCGCAGTACTAAGGAAGTATTGGATGCATTATAACTTTATTGCTTTCTGAAAAATCCTATAGGAATTTGATTTTCAGAATCACAGAATAAACTCTATGCCCCTCTATATATAGTAGTTCCAATTTTTAATTTTTAGCCGTGGAAAATAGAAATGGCTAAAAATCAAACTTTGGATTTACAGTAATAATAAAGCCGGAATTACTTCCGGCT
>JARLHD010000129.1 GCA_031292435.1 Ignavibacteriaceae bacterium | reverse complement strand
TTGAGGAAAAACAAATTAGCGATAAGAGCGCCATAAACAGCAAACTTCAGAATCCCTGTATAGAAAATAAGTCCCAGGTCGAATCCGCTATTATCGAGGATCATGACTTCATGAATCATGGTAAGTTCAAGATGAGTCTTGGGATCATCTACCGGGACGCGGCTATTTTCGATAATGCCGAGGAATAGGAAAACTATTGATGCAAGAAGTCCAAGCGAGTAGGAGATAACCGGGGAACTTGAAGCGGAATAGTGAATTGAACTGAATATCCGTGCGAAAGACGAATAACCTGAAAGCAAACCAAGCGAACCGATGGTTATAAAGAAAGCGGGTTCGGCTAACATGGAATAGAGGACTTCACGGCTGGCGCCCATACCCTCAAAACTGCTTCCGGCATCGAGAGCGGAAATTATATTAAAGAATTTTCCTAATGCCAAAATGTACGCGAATAAAACGAAATCAAACTGAAAAGAAATTAACCCGCCTCTTTCACCGAATGGAATAAATAAAGCGGATACGAAAACAGAACTGAAATAAACTGCGGGCGCGATCTTTGAAATGAAACTACTTGTAGTGCTATAGACTGATCCTTTTTTAAGCAGGCGGATTATATCTTTAATTGGCTGGAGTATGCCGGGACCTTTTCTTCCGGAGAAAATGTTTTTTGTTCGATTTACCAGTCCGGTAAAGAACAAACTGACTGTTATAATTAAGAATATGCTCATCTATTTAGAATAATTTGAAAAAATTTGTAAGTGCTGCCCAGGCGTCTTCACCATAAGAAATAAGAATGATCAAAAGGATAAATATCAAGCCATATGAAATATAAAATTGAATGCGACCGTTCTGCAGAAAGTTAAGCTTTAATAATATTTTCCTGAGCCATTTCAGGTTTTTATCGATAAGGTAGAATTCAAGTTTATCATAATTATGGCTGCTGTATTCTTTTGGTCCGGGGAACACCTGATCAAGCACAACATCACTTTTGTGCATGCTAAGAATTGGTTCAATTAAATTTGAATAAGTTTTAACAAAAGAGCTGGCTGTATACTGCATTTTAGGATTAGGCGCGACATAGCCGCAGCCCCATGTAGGTGATACAGATATGATCTTTTTTTTATCGAAATATTTTTTTATCCCAAACACTATAAATATTGAGGCGAAAATAAGCAGCCCGATCAATCCTATTTTTGAGAGAATAGA
>JARLHD010000128.1 GCA_031292435.1 Ignavibacteriaceae bacterium | reverse complement strand
TTGGGCAATGTTCCTGTTCATCCAGACCCGACTATTAAGCTTTGTCGTAGCGTAATTGATTAACTCCAAATAGAGATCCGATAGTTCATAAAATTTTTGACAGTCAGCATCATTGAACCATTCTTCCACCGTCCATTTTTTTTCGTTTTTATGTCCCAGGCAGAAGGCCTTATTATCTACCATGAAAATCTGTTCTATTTTCGTGCCGTCCAATTCAAAGCGCACTGCCCGACCAATTGGGAAGGTTCTACAATTTCGGGACCGTGCTGGATATATTTCACACCGGCCGTCCTCAAGCATAAAAATACATGGACCATCTTCCGCATGCTTTAGCCTGACATAGGGCCACTTTAATTCATGGCCAAATTCGTACTTGCAATATTCCGATAAAAAATCCTGCCCGGAAACCCCCAGGTGCCGGGCCATCATCTCAATATCCCAGGGGTCTAACAGGATAGTAATGTTACTACAGCACCTACCCATACATTCTTCCTTACATTCAAAGGTGAATTGGTGGTCCTGTTTAAGATTGGGCAGTGAGCCCTCATCAAGCCTTTTTAGTAAGTCTTGTTTATAATCATAGGTCATAATAAAACTCCCTTCAGTCCATGCGTATCAAATTTTCGAAGAACTATTGTCAGCAGCTTATTTTTACAACCTTTGGTATCTTACCTCATAAAGAAAACTTGGCTGGCGCAAGCCTCCGGCGAGGCGGTAGCCTTAGTTGCACTTATGCTTAGAAAGTATATAACGAAGTTTATACTTTCTGATAGTACTAAAAAACCAACTCTCCTGGTTTATAGCCGGCAGGCAATTCCTCTTCACTTAAAAATTTGAAATTGTCATCACGCAGTATCGGTAAAAATACTTCGTAGGGTATCCTGTCAAACTCACAGGTATAATTACTGGATCCGACCCACATACCCTCATTGCCACTAAAATTCAAACCTCTGGCAAATTTCGTATAGTTTGAGCAATCATGAACTGCTAAATCCCAGCTTTCTTCAACGGCTATTTTCATGAATTTCAGAGTTAATTCCCTACTCCAAATCGGAGATATATAGCCATGTCTGCAAATATACATGTTTTCTCCGTCATAATTGTCTATGTTATTGGCATTTAAGTGCAATTCTGCACAGTTGATAAAGTCGAGTTTTGTCTCTAAGATCGCTTGCTTCTTCTTGAAAAAGGTTTCGAAGAACTCAGGAGTCATTGGCGTTTCAATACCTACATTTTTAATGTATTTTTTCGCTATGGCCATAAGTTTAATCACTTTGTCCGAACAATTTGAGGCACCCAGGTTGAAGCGCAACTCGTCAAGACCGGCTTCACCTAGAGCTTTCAACGTCTCTTCCGTAGCTAAAGTACCATTTGTATAGAGATGTTGATGAATCCCTGCATCACTGAATTTCTTTATAACCGAATAGTATTTTTCAATTTCCATGAATGGCTCTAAATAAACGTAGGAAATGCCCGTGGGCTTCTGTTGGATGGAAAGAAGTAAATCTATGTCCTTCTCATAAAATTTTGTGCCTCCGATTTCCCACATACCTTCGCCAACCGGAGCAATATTATCCAGATCTCCATAATGATAGCAGAACTTACACTCTAAGTTACATTTGTTCGTTTTCCTGATTGCACTCAACCCGGTTCCCAACAGACAAGAACGACATCCTTCGGGGAATTTGCTTTCATTTCCCACAAAAAAAGTTCTATTCTCCAAAGTTTTCAAGCCTCTGATTTCTGACATTAAGATATCATTTCTATGATCGATCGCAGCCTCAATTTGTGCAAAGGTAGCGTAAATGATTTCTTGTTGTTTTGTCATAACTTCCTCATCCTCTGGCAATATTGAAAAGAATTCAAACCAGGTCAACGCATCTTTCTTTGAAATTTTCATAACATGTCCTCCTTAATTAATCTACTAACGATTCGATTCCTATCTTCCTGCTA
>JARLHD010000127.1 GCA_031292435.1 Ignavibacteriaceae bacterium | reverse complement strand
CTTGATTCTCCAAATGTTCCCTTATTACTTTCACTTTGAATTCTGATGAGAACTTTCTTTTCTCGTTTTTCATTCTATACTCCTGAAGTTTTGTCTATTAAATTACTCCTTCAAAAGTATCTTTTCAACTTAGGCATTATACCCGGTATTTACTATTCTATCACTTTCCATTTTATTTCCCGGTTTCCTACAACCCAATTTTATGAATAGCAGTTTAATTAAATTATTCATTCTTTTCTTTTATATATCTAAATATATATATTTGCATGTATTTAAAGGTGTTAACACTTATAGGGATATTTTTAATGCAAAGTGCTAAAATTGAAACTTTATCTAAGTACAATGAGCTAATAAATATTGCTTTAAAATCTCAACAGGATTTTCCAGATATTGTATCAGACTATCTAGTAAGCGAATATGAGCTCGAAGCTGTAACAATTTTTAAAATTGCTGATAACTCTACTCTTACTGTATTGGGAAAATCAGCATCTGCAAAAAAATCATTTGTAAGAAATGCCAATTTTGAATGCGGAAATTGCTTTTGTATTAAATCTGCGGGTGATTTTAACCAGTTGAATATGCAATCAGACTGTGAAATTCAAATTACTGACTATATGATATATGAATCATGTATGAAGTTCATTTATTCCAATAACACAATTCTCCTTAAGATTGCCAAAAAGACTCCTTATTCTAACTCTGACCGGGATCAATTCAAAATGCTCGGAACGGCATTATCTAACTTATTTACAATATGGGGCGGAGAGGGGAAAAAAGATTCAAATATAAGTTCGATAATAACTGAAATTGCGAGTGAACTTCGCACACCAACAAACAGTATAATGGGATTTATCTCTCTCCTTCATGAGGATAACCTAACATCATCACAGACAGAATATGTTTCTACAATGAAGGAGAATTCTCATAATCTATTAGCTCTAATAAATGACCTAATTGATTTAGCAAAATTAGATTCGGGGCTTATTAAAGAAACGCTTGCCACTGTACATCTCAAACATTTTCTAGAGGACTTATTAAGATTATTTACTGAGAAGCTAGACCGTAACAAAATAGAATTTCTAACTAACTTTGACAAATCGCTACCAGACTCAATTAAGCTTGATTCGCAAAAATTAAAATACATACTTGTAAATATCATTACGAATTCTTTACGTCTTACAGAAAGAGGGAAAATTTCCATAAACGTCTCTACCGGGACTCCCGGTAAAATTAATTTCAGGATATCAGATACATCTGCCGGATTAACCTCTAATAAGGTAAAAGAATTATTCAAGCCTTTTGCAATTTCTGAACTATCAAACAATAAAACCGGAAGTACAACCGGATTAGGTCTGACGCTTTCAAAACTTTATATAGAGTTATTAAACGGAGAAATTGAAGTTAACTCATCGCTCGGTAAAGGAACTTCATATAATTTCAGTATCAATGCAGAAGACTTACCAATAATTGAAAGCACAATTTCCACCTTACCAAAACCGGGAAAGAAAAACAGAGTGCTTGTTGTCGAAGACGACTATGCCACATCAAAATTGCTTAGTAATTATCTGAATAAATGGGGATACGAACCAGTTATTGTAAATAGTTCTGACCAGGCACTAAAGGCAATTGAAAAAGAAGTATTCCTAGCGGTATTAATGGATATTGTTTTACCCGACTCCAACGGGTTCGAACTTCTTAAACTTATAAGAGAGCATAAGAACTCTAAGAATACTCCTGTAATAGTTTGTTCAGTTGAAGCAGAACAGCAGAAAGCATTTTTAATGGGTGCAGTTGAATATTTTGTAAAGCCAATTAAATACAAGTTCCTGGTAGAAGTACTAACAAGTTACAAACTAAAGAAAGACAGCAATATACTTGTAGTAGACGATGATGTACCGACATTAACGCTTATCAAGGAAGCGATAGTGCAGGCAGGATATAATGCAATCGCAGAAGCTCATTCTGCTAAGGTATATCATTTGGTAGAAAATATGAATCTTGACCTTGCGATAATAGATCTTGATATGCCGGAATTAAACGGATATGACCTAATAAAGCAAATTAAATCTGATCCAAAGTTTGCCAAACTTCCGATAATTATTTACACAGGAAAAGAGAATTACAAAGAAGACTTGAAGAAAATAGATGGTTTATTCACAGAGCTTCTTGAGAAATCCAGCAGTAATATTGAAGATCTGTCTGAAACCATAAATCAAATGATCAACAGATATGATGAGCCCATGGCTCCGGAGTTAGTGGCTACAGTTAAGGACGGTATCAAGGTGCTGCTTGTTGAAGATTATAAGCATTCACAAATAATTGTTACCCGGCTGTTAAAGAAGAATAACTTTGATACAATAGTTGTAGTAGAAAACGGAGCTGAAGCAGTAGAACAGGTAAAGAAACAAAAATTTGACCTGATCCTAATGGATATGCAAATGCCAATAATGAATGGATTTGAAGCAACGGAAAAGATTAGATTAATGCCCGAATATAAAGAGACCCCAATAATAGCTCTGACAGCATTTGCAATGAAAGGAGACAGGGAAAAATGTCTTGAAGCAGGTGCCACAGATTATATTCCTAAACCTATCGACAGCCAGGAATTTATACAAAAAGTGAAATATTACACTGAAGTAAAAGAAAACGTTACCTAATCATTTTTTTCTGCTTCCTATCTGATTTGATTTAATAAATTAAAAACCCATTTTTATGATTAGTGATATACCCCGCGTAAGGTTCGCACCCAGTCCCACAGGTTATCTACACGTAGGCGGATTAAGAACTGCATTATACAATTATCTTTTTGCAAAGAACATTAAGGGTAAATTCATACTCCGGATTGAAGATACAGACCGCAACCGTTATGTACAAGGAGCTGTTGAAAATTTGATTTCAACATTAAACTGGGCGGGAATTGATTATGATGAAGGGCCTGAGAAAGGAGGAGAATATGGACCATACCTGCAATCTGAACGAATTGATATATATAGTCAATATGCAGACTTGTTGATTAAGAAAAAAAAAGCATACTACTGTTTTTGCTCTTCAGAACGATTAACCAAACTTCGAGAGGAACAACAGAAGCAGAATAAACAATCAATGTATGATAAACATTGCCTTGGTCTTACAGGCGAAGAGATAAATCGGAACTTATCAACAGGGCTTCCACATGTGATAAGATTAAATGTTGAACCAGGGAAGGTTATAAAATTTAATGACCATATAAGGGAAGATGTTGAATTTTCGAGCAATGTAGTCGATGACCAAGTCCTGATTAAAACAGATAAATATCCGACCTATCATTTAGCAAATGTTGTAGATGATCATTTAATGAAAATAACACATGTAATTCGGGGAGAAGAGTGGCTTTCTTCCACGCCCAAGCATGTTATTCTTTATGAGGCATTAGAATGGGAGATACCAATTTTTGCTCATTTACCATTACTATTAAATGCTGACCGTTCGAAGCTCAGTAAGCGCCAGGGGGATGTAGCTGTAGAGGATTACAAGAAAAAAGGATATTTAAAGGAAGCGTTAATAAACTTTGTAGCCTTGCTTGGCTGGACTGCCGGGGACGATAAAGAATATTATGAAATCGATGAACTCATATCCAGTTTTTCACTAGACCGGGTTAACAAATCGGGAGCGATATTTGACATAGAGAAGCTTAACTGGTTGAATGAGGAACACTTAAGGAAAAAGTCAGATATTGAACTGTTAAAGATGCTTCGTTCTGAATTACAAGACTCAAAATTTTCCGGACAAGAGTATAATGATGAATATTTAATAAATGTCATTGAAGTTATGAGGGAGACGGTATCATTCATAAAAGAAATATTCGAGAAAGGATTTTATTTCTTTGAGGAACCGACAACATATGAGGAAGCAGGGGTTAAGAAAAGATGGAACAACCAGTCTGCTGAAATACTAAAACAATATAAAACAAAAATAGAATTAATTACTTCTCCAACCAGGGAAGATTATGAGAATGCACTAAAAGATACAGCTTTACAAAATAATACGGGTAACGGCAATGTTATCCATCCATTGCGACTAGCTGTATCAGGAGTAACAGGAGGACCTGGAATTTTTGATATATTATATATTATCGGCAAAGAGAAGACAATAAACAGGATAAAAGCAATAATTGAAAAATTAAACTGACTATTAAATGGAAGAGAATACCAATACAAACGTACCTAGTAATTTTATTCGGGAAATTATTAACGGAGATCTTGAGACAAATAAATATCAGGGGAAAGTCCATACAAGATTTCCCCCCGAACCAAACGGATATTTACATATTGGGCATGCGAAGTCTATCTGTCTGAATTTTGGAATTGCGCGAGATTATAATGGATTATGCAACCTCCGATTTGATGATACTAATCCTGCAAAGGAAGAAGTTGAGTATGTTGAATCCATAGAAGAAGATGTAAGGTGGCTTGGATTTGATTGGGAAGACAGGATGTTCTATGCTTCTGATTATTTTGAGAAGCTATACGAATTTGCAATTCAATTAATAAAGGAAGGTAAGGCATATGTAGATTCATCAACAGCGGATGAAACAAAGGACATGCGGGGTACTCCAACTGAGTCAGGAAAAGAATCCTTAAACCGGAATCGTTCAATTGAAGAGAATCTAAAACTATTTACGGGAATGAAAAATGGTGAATTTGAGGACGGGGCTCATATTTTACGAGCTAAGATAGACATGACATCTCCAAACATGCATATGCGTGACCCTGTAATGTATAGAATTAAAAGAGCAACTCATCACCGTACCGGAGACATTTGGTGTATTTATCCAATGTACGATTACGCTCATCCTATATCAGACTGGATTGAAGGAATAACGCATTCGATATGTACATTAGAATTTGAAATTCACCGACCATTATATGATTGGTTCCTGACAGAGCTTCATCTTGAAAACCGCCCCCAACAGATAGAATTTGCAAGACTTAATCTAAGCTATACTGTTATGAGCAAGAGGAAGCTTCTTGAATTAGTACAAGAAGGTTATGTAACCAGTTGGGATGATCCACGAATGCCAACCATATCCGGTTTAAGAAGACGTGGATACACACCGGAGTCGATCCGTAGTTTTGCCGATAAAATAGGTGTAGCAAAGCGGGATGGCATGATAGACGTAGCGCTTCTGGAACATACAATAAGAGAAGATCTTAATAAACGTGCCTTAAGAGTTATGGCAGTGTTAAAGCCATTAAAAGTTGTTATTACTAATTATCCTGAAGATAAGTCTGAAGATTTAGATGCAATCAATAATCCAGAAGACCCTTCTATGGGTAAAAGGATACTCCCCTTCTCGAAAGAGATTTATATTGAACAGGATGATTTTCGTGAAAATCCCCCAAAGAAATTTTACAGATTATATCCCGGCAATGAAGTCCGTTTAAGATATGCCTATATAATAAAATGCAATAAAGTTATTAAGACAGATGCAGGAGAAATAACAGAAATTCACTGCACTTATGATCCTGAAACAAAAAGCGGTACAGGCAATACCCGAAGTGTCAAAGGGACAATACATTGGGTATCTGCAAAACATGCAATTAAAGCTGAGATAAGATTATATGATCGTTTTTTTGTTGCAGAAGATCCATTAGCAGATAAGGACAAAGATTTTAAGGATTTGATCAACCCAAACTCATTAGAATTACTGAATAACTGCAGGATTGAACCAGGATTGACAAATGTTAAGCCCGGGGATAAGTTCCAATTTGAGAGACAAGGATATTTCTGTGTTGATCTTCTTTCGACTGAAGGAAAGATAATTTTTAACAGGACAGTTCCTCTACGCGATTCATGGGCTAAGATAGAAAAAAAACAATAAATTCTTATTTGAATTTGAGAGTGATATGCGGTAGTTTTGGTTCTTATTTTTTAATATGTAATGCCGAAGTGGCGGAATTGGTAGACGCGCTGGACTCAAAATCCAGTCTGGCTTACACCAGGTGCCGGTTCGAGTCCGGCCTCCGGTACATATCTCATAAAGCCTTGCTTACAAGGCTTTTTTATTTAATCATAGTTAAAAGCATTTTACACTTAACAATAGCTTTTAATCCATGGGGAATATCAGGGGGCATAACTAAAATTTCGCCAGATTTAACATGATAAGGATTTCCGCCGATCTTAATTTCCATTTCACCCTCTACAATGTACACGAAGCATCAAAGGGTGAGGTATATTCAGTTAATGATTCATCTTTATCGAAAGCAAAAAGAGTAATATTTCCATTTGGTTTTTTAACAATCTGCTTACTTACTATTGATCCATCCTGATAGGTGATTGAATCAATCAGTTTTTCCTTTAAAATTAGACTAGACAAATAGAACTCCTTTGGAATGTCATATATAATAAAATCAGGGAGGGGTCAGACCTTCTAATGACTGAACAAAGATAGCTTCTTTTCTTCCTGTTTGCAATATCAGGTAAGGGCATATAAAAACCCCGCTCTTAAAAGCGGGGTCAGTATTAAATTAGCTTTATATTTAAGTTAGATCAAAAATATATTGCTAAGGTTAAAAAGCCAGCACTATTTAGATATAGATCGTGACTGCTGACACCTTTAGTAGTTACACTAGGAACATTTGGACGAGAAGTTGAAACTACCATATCGCTTGGCGATAATAAGGAATAACCAAGCCTATATTCAGCAGAAAGACTAACTTCATTTACTATAAAATATTCGGCACCCATTAATGCAAAAACGTTAAAGGTAAGTCCAGCTCCAGGACCATCTTTAGTAGTTATCTGATATAATGGTGCAGTGGTTCCGGTTACAGCTGGTATTGATTGATTTGATGTAGTAGCAAATCCAACTCCGCCTCCGAAGTAGGGACTTAAACGAGTAGTTGTCATATGATATTCGAGAGCAGCATCAACTCCGATAGTAGTAGAGGTGGTTGATCCATCAAGACCTACTTCCCCTGTTATTGGGTTAGCAGGTGTTGTAGTTCCAGCAGCATTAACCTGTACGCCGATTCTAAGTGCCATTGGTGAAGTTAAAAAGAATTTTATACCTGCACCACCATCAAAATTATTTGCACCCAAGTTGGATAAGCCCGAGAAACTGAATAAAATGGCTTTTGAGCCAGTGTACATAAAAGGATCATGATCCTTCTGTGCAAAGGAAATGCAAGTAAATATTACAATGATTAGAGCAATTTTCTTAAACATGGATCCCTCCTAAATAATTAGTAAATGTAGCAAATAAGTAGTATTTATTAGAAAGAACAAACGAACATATCATTCTAAATTAAACAAAATAAGAAATGTGAAATAAAACAGGCAAATATGTGGGGAAATCATCAGAGTCAAAATCATCGAATCGAATGCAATATAATCAAGACCTCCCGATCCAAATTTCGATATTATATGTGCATAATATAATTAATTTCATATAAATTTTCAATTTTTATTTAATACTATAGGTTTTTTCACATTTGTCTGTATGAGGACAATTCCCTATTCTAAAATCTTAAAATGATATGAGTGCAAAATAGAGGGATGCCATTTTGCAAATAATAAATAATTTGGCAATTGAGTGTATTTTATTTTTTTCCTATATTGTTACCATGACAGCAGAACAAATTAAAATAATGATAGTTGAAGATGAAGCAATAACAGCTATGTATCTGAATATGCGTTTGAAAAAACTATCGTATGATGTTTTGAAACCAATTAGTTCCGGTGATATTGCAATCCAGGCAGCCAGGAAGGAAAGTCCAAATATAATTTTAATGGATATTGGTTTAACCGGTAAGCTGGACGGTATACAAACAGCAAAAGAAATACAATTATTCTGCAAAACACATTTCATTTTTATGAGCGGTTACCAGGATGAGGACATGAGGGACCAGGTAAAACTAATAAAATCGGCATCCTATCTGACTAAACCAATCGGAATAAAAGATATTGTTAATATTATAGAGACAAAGGTTAAAGAATTACTATAACAACGATATTTTATTATTAAGCAGAATAATATTAACTCCAGGGCTCTTTATCCAATCAGATCTTACCAGTTTCGAGAAATTTATTTTACCAGTTAGATAATTATCTTCTTTAGAATAATATCTTTCATAAATTTCTTCAAAAATATTAACATCAATCTTAGCCGGATCAACGAACCTAACATAAACATCTACGAAAAAATTATTATCGATAAACCCATTGGTAATCTGATTTTTTTTCTTGTATTCATACCTATAATTGTAGCTTAGCGCTGAGATATCCGAAAGAACAGCAGAAGCAGTTGGAAATGCCCCTGCCCCTTTACCGATAAAAATGTTTTTATCTGAAAAGCTACTTTCAGTAACTATCCCATTAAAAACATCATCCACTGCATATAGTTCATTAGTCTCATTTACTAATTCAGGCATAACAAAAGCTGCAATCCCTCCGCCGGAAAGCTTTTGAGCGCGAGCAATCAGTTTTATTTTACATTTACGTTCAAATACGAATTTAGAATCAAAATTATTGAGTTTAGATATACCTGTATTAAAAATCTCATCTGGTTTTACAGTAACGCCGAAAGCGTGAGTTAGCAGAATTGTTAGTTTATATTTTGAATCATACCCTTCCAGATCGAGAGCAGGATTACTTTCAACATAGCCTTTACTTTGAGCGAGCTGCAGGGCTTCCTGATATGTTTTATTATGAGTGAAAATCTCTGTGAGAATATAATTTGTAGTTCCGTTCATAATGCCGCTGAAAGAATTCAATAGATCATTATCATAATACTCTTCAAAATTTCTGACCAAGGGGATGCTGGCACAACAGGCTGCTTCGTAAAGAAGAGGAGTATTGAATTTTTCCTGCAATAAAAGAAGTTCAGGAAGATTTTCAGCAATCATTTTTTTATTTGCAGAGACCAAGGCTTTGCCTTTGGTAAGGGACTCAACAGCTATTTCATATGCTTCTTCTGCATTATCGATAACTTCGACAATCACATTAATATCCGGATTGTCCAGAATATCCCTTTTATCGAAAGTAATGCGTCCATTGTTCAATCTTCTTTTCTTATCCTTATTCTTCACACATATTTTCAGAATTTCAGCTTTAAAGCCAAGATTATTTTCAAGGACATCGAAGAGCCCTTCTCCAACGCATCCGAATCCGAAAACTCCAAGTTTGATTTTATTTCTACTCATTAAATTATTTTCCTATTCTTAAACATAAAGTTCAAAGCTAGCAGGTTTTTTCTCTGTTAAGGGTAAGCCAAGTTTATCGAGAGCCTGCGCAAGATCGCTGATCTGGTCTTCAGCATCTTCAAGTCCAACGGATAACCTAATAAGGCTGTCAGAGACACCAGAGATTAGTCTTCTTTCCCTGGGGATAGATTTATGGGTCATTGTAGCAGGATGGCACAGTAAACTTTTAGCTCCACCAAGGCTTTCAGCCAGTTTGAATATTTTAGTAGAAGTAACAAAGCGGACAGCATTTGCTTCAGTGTCTTCCTTTAGTGAAAAAGATATTATACTGCCGGGCAACTTTTGCTGTTTACGCGCGACTTCATAATTTGGATGGCTTTTTAATCCAGGATAATACAGTTTACTAATTTCCGGTCTGGTTGCAAGGAACTCAGCAACTTTTTGTGCATTAGCAGCATGTTGTTCGACCCTGATCTTTAAAGTTTCGATGCTTCTAATTATTAACCAACTATCGAATGGAGCAAGAACACCACCAGTTGCATTCTGTATATACTTTAATTTTTCTCCCAGTTCATCTGAGTTTGTAACAACAAGACCGGCTAATACATCGGTATGCCCTCCGAGGTATTTAGTAGCGCTATGTAATACAATATCAGCACCAAGATTGAGGGGCTTCTGGAAAATGGGAGAGGCAAATGTATTGTCGACGCAAACGAGAATATTGTGTTTCTTAGCAATCTCAGAAATCTTTTGAATATCTGAAATTTTGAGTAAGGGATTAGTGGGGCTTTCCAGCCAAATAAGTTTTGTTTTAGGAGTTATAGCATTGCTGACATTTTGAGGATTTGTAGTATCGACAAATTTTATTGTTATACCGAACTTATTATATACAGTTGTAAAGAGTCGATAGGCTCCTCCATAAATATCATCAACAGCCAGGACTTCATCGCCAGTTTCAAGGAGTTTAACAACACAGTCGATTGCAGCAAGCCCGCTGGCAAATGCGAGTCCATTTTTTCCATTTTCCAATTTAGCAATTATGTTTTCAAGAATTTTTCTTGTAGGATTATTAGTACGGGTATAGTCGAATCCTTTATTCACACCGGGAGCTTCCTGGCGATATGTTGAAGTTTGATAAATAGGAACAGCGAGTGCACCAGTAAGAGGATCGATAGGAATTGATTCAAGTATTGCGGTTAATTCATTCATTATAGTATCCTTTATATTATTAATATTATTTATTTACATAAAAAAACCCCTGCTGAAAGCAGGGGTGAAACTAAATACCACAGACTTTTTAGCACTTATTAACGTCGCTGCAATATGTCATAAATCGCGACGGAATGTATTTAAAGCAGAAAACCCGCCAAACAGCGGGTAATAAATTTCATGGGCTGTTTAGCATTTATTTTATGTCGCTGCAATTCGCTTTAAATTCACGACCATTATTTTTAAGAACTGTTAGTAATATAATCAAGAAATAATTAAAATCAAATTTATATCAGAACAAATGGAGATCATAATCACTGTTTCATTTCTTTATATTTGAGTAGATTTTTATCAACCATAGCAAATAAATCTTCTTTAATGATAGGTTTAGCAATATAGTCATCGAAACCTTCGGATAAAATCTTTTCCTTATCACCAGTTAAAGCGAATGCAGTGAAGGCAATAATAGGTATTCTATCATATTCGGATAATTTGCGAATTTCTTTTAATACATCAATGCCGTTTAGTTCACCTTTTAGACCAATATCGAGTATTACAATATCATAAACAATTTGGGAAGCCTTAAATATTGCAGATTCAGCATCTTCAGCGGTATCAACGATTGCAGTATTTTTATAAACATATGAAATATAAAATCTTGAGATTTCATCATCATCTAAAATCAAAAGTTTCATTTTTTCATCCACGGTCCATCTCCTATTATTTAAATATCAAATGATTTTTAATCACAACCAATTTAATCTTCCTAAATTGAACTTTCTATCAAATTATATGAAATAATTTAGCATTTTGTGAGGAACAAAAATATTTCATAAAGCGGTAGAATTATGTGAATAATTTTGTTTATAAATAGTGACTATATTCACTGCCTAAAAACAGACCATAATAACATCTTGTGATAATATACAAAAATAATTAGTCGACTCCGTGTCTTTCGATAAAAAAGAATGCACATTGTCATTAAGAACATCATATTTATTCATTATGAGCCAAAGATAGACACTGCATTAAAATTAATGCTATTGAAGGAACCGAAATGAAAGAAATATTTTCATTGAGAGTGTATCATTTTGGAACTGAGTCGCTATAGAGTCGTTAAGAATTCGTTCATCTTATACTCATCTTTCGTTCAGAAGTCGTGTAAAAGTTCCGGGAAATAATTAAAAAAGCCCTATACAGTAGTTAGGCAGGTTTTTGCAAAAAGTGAGAAAAAAATATTTTATTTATTTTTCTCACTTTTCAGGATTTGGAACCTACATACAGTATGGGATTTAAATTTTTATTTCAGAACCTATATTGTAATTAGTCAGCAATTTATAAAATTCGAGAAATATTTATTTTATTTATTTTTTCTTGAATTCCGGATTTTGATACCTAATTACTATGGGGATTTGAAAGAAGAATGTGAGATTTGAGAGAAATATGGGGAGGGTGAAGGTTTAAGAGCGTGCTTAGTTTTAACTGTTTAATTTTTTAAT
>JARLHD010000012.1 GCA_031292435.1 Ignavibacteriaceae bacterium | reverse complement strand
TCTTCAACGACTCTTGAACGAATCTATATCGACTCAGTCCCAAAATGAGAAATATCCCAATTAAGAGATAAATGTTGTTTGTTTTTATTTGGTTCTTATTCCCTGGCCTTAAATATTTTACGCTAAAAAAAATTCAGCGGAATGGAATGTCAGCGAGGAAACCTGTTTGAGTATAACGAGTTCTTTCCGGGCAATGGAATGGAGCTGAATTTTTAGTAAAATATTTTAAGCCATGTTTCTTTTGCTGCTCGCGCCAAGAAAAGCAGGATAGACCTTTTAAGCCAAAAGTTCTTTTCATGCTTTTCTTCCAAGAAAAGTACTTAGAGAAACATTTAGCCATACTTTCTTTTGCCCCTTAGATGTAATCCCTTTTTCATCCCTTTGGACTATATAAACAATTCCTATTTTATTGTATTTAGCAATTAGCAAAAAATGTCTTTGCGTTTCCGGTGGCATAATCGTAGCCGATTTTCAAAGGTGTGAGATTACATGGACAATGAAATTAAGATATTAACTGTCGAAAGTTCTCCGGCTGATCTAAATTTAATCCTGGAACAACTCGAAAAAGATAACATCAGCTATTCTTACCTTAATGTTGATTCTAAAAATGATTTTATTAAAGGGGTGACTGATTTTATACCCGATATTATCATAGCAGGATATTCCTTACCTGCATTTGTCGAAATTACCCCAATTGATTTAATTAAGGAGCTGTCTCCTATTACTCCCATTATCATGGTAACTGATTCTAATGATGAGGAAACTGCCGTCGACTGTATAAAAAAAGGAGCGGATGATTATATCCTTAAAGATCACATTGCCCGGCTTGGATTAGCTGTAATGGGTGCTTTGGAGAATAAAAAATTAAAGGAGGATAAAGATCTCGCCGAAAAGAAAATATTAAAGTTGAATCGCACCTATGCCGTTATCGGTCAGGTTAACGAAATGATTGTCAGGGTTCGCGATAGAGAAAAACTGTTTAAGGAGGCCTGTGAGATTGGCGTTGAAACAGGAAAATACCGCCTGGTATGGATAGGTCTCCTTGATGAAATGAATAAAATAATAAGACCGCATGCCTGGAGCGGATCTGAGGTGGGATTTCTGGATGAAATCAAAAATATGCCTGTGGATGATATTTTGCGGAACGATCCGATTCAAAATAGAATATTAATGGGTAGTTATTTCGTTTGTAATAATATTATTGAAGAGGATACCGGTTTTATCCTTCGGAAAAATGGTCTGGCTCATGGTTTTCATTCCATAATTTCTCTCCCGCTTACTGTGCAGAATAAAGTCATTGGATCTTTTAATATATATTCCGATGAAATGGACTTTTTTAACGATGATGAAATTATACTCCTTATAGAAGTAGCCGGCGATATTTCTTATTCAATAGAAAATATCTCGCGGGAAAGAGCAATTACAATTTCAGAAATAAGATACAGAAGACTCTTCGAGTCAGCTAAAGATGGTATAATTATCCTTGATGCTGAAACTGGGGAGATTGTCGACGTTAACCCCTTCATTACTAATAATCTTGACTATCTGAAAGAAGATTTGATCGGTAAACATCTTTGGGAAATTGGTTTCTTGAAGGATTCTATTTTCAATAAAGATAGTTTTCTTGAACTTCTTGAAAAGGAATATATCCGCTATGAAGATCTTCCCCTTAGAAAAAAAGACGGTTCTTCAATGGATGTGGAATTTGTTTCTAATGTCTATTGGGTCGATAATGTTAAAGTCATTCAATGTAATATTCGTGATATTACAGCCCGCAAAAGAACTGAAGAAGCATTGCGCAAGAGTGATGATCTTCTGAATATTGTGGTTCAGACTATTCCTGAATTTATCTGGTTGAAAGATGTAAATGGAGTTTATCTCTCTTGTAATAAACTGTTCGAACGGTTTTTCGGTGCCAGTGAAGCTGAAATCATTGGTAAAACTGATTATGACTTTGTTGATAAGGAAATTGCCGATTCTTTCCGGGAACATGACCGGATTGCGATGGCCGCTGGTAAGCCTACCCATAATGAAGAAACTATTTTCTTTGCTGATGATGGTCATCGGGCTTTCGTGGATACTTTAAAGACTCCGGTTTTCGATGCATCGGATAATCTTATTGGAGTATTAGGTATCGCTCATGATATCACCGAGCGCAAAATGTCCGAAGACTTATTACGAGAATCTGAAGAAAAATACCGCTTCCTTGCTGAATCTTCCCCCGAGGCTATTTTCCTCATTGATACAAATGGATTTATGACCTATTTGAATACTACTGCAGCAATACAATTTAAGGCCGATCCTTCAGAGATCATTGGAAAACATCTCAAAGATATTTTTCCCCCTGATATGGCTCAGGAGAATCTGGCAGAAATTCAAAATGTTATAAGTACTAAACAACCTATGTATCTTGAAAAAGAAATGAAATTTCCAACTGGAATTATTTGGCTCGCAAATCGCCTAACCCCGGTTATCAAAGATAATCAGGTCGTTTCTGTGCTTGGTTTATCAATTATTATTACTAAACAGAAAATGGCAGAATTGGAACTTCGTAAAGTCTCCCGTGCGGTTGAACAGGGACCTGCTTCTGTAATGATCACGAACATTAAAGGAAATATCAATTATGTAAACCAAAAATTTATCGAATTAACTGGTTATTTGAAAGAAGAAGTAATCGGCAAAAATCCCAAAATTCTGAATTCAGGCTACCACGATAGTAATTTCTATGAAAATCTGTGGAACACTATTCTTTCTGGAAAAAATTGGAGTGGTGAAATACAGAATAAAAAGAAAAACGGGGAATTTTATTGGGTATCGGTATTAATTTCTCCCCTCATAAACTCCAATGGCGAAATAACTGATTTTGTAGCAGTTAAGGAGGATATAACAGAAAAGAAAATTATGGTTTCTGAGTTGATATATGCCAAAGAAAAGGCTGAATCCGCTAACAAATTAAAGGATGCTTTTATAGCTAATATTTCTCATGAAATAAGAACTCCCTTAACTGGTATCCTTGGAATGTCAAGTTTAATCAGGGGCATTATTCCGGGTGAAATAAAACAGGAAGATGAGGAGCTGTTTGAAGGAATCGAATTATCTAGCCAGCGGCTTATAAGAACAATTGATTTAATTTTGAACTATTCCCGGTTGCAAATTGGGGATTATCCTCTGTTTCCTAAAAATATTGATCTCTCTTCTATATGCCGTAACCTGACCAATCAATATTCAATTGAAGCTAAAAATAAATTCATAGAACTTATTTTTCAAAATAAATGCGATGAATCAATAATATTAGCCGATGAGGGTTCAGTGATTATGTCCATTTCTAACTTAATAGGAAATGCAATCAAATTTTCAAGCAGGGGATCCATCCATCTTATTCTCTTTAAAGATAATGATGATTCTATTGTTCTGAACGTTGTTGACACAGGAATTGGTATAGGTGAAGATTATTTGGATAAGATCTTTAAGCCCTATCGTCAGGAACAAACAGGCTATGGCAGAGCATATGATGGAGTGGGGCTTGGACTTGCCCTGGTTAAAAAGGTCTTAAATCTAAATGGAGCTGAAATAACTCTCAAAAGTATCAAGGGTGAAGGAACTACTTTCTCTGTCAATTTCGGTAAAGCTGTAAAAATTGACGAAGGGTCTATTGGGAAAGTGTCTGCTTCTAATATTTCGAAGATTTCACAAAAAATATCTAAAACATTAATATTGATAGTCGAGGATGATTCAATAAATCAGTTGACCATAAAAAGATTTTTAGATAAAAGTTATAATAGCATACTTTCCAAATCTTCTGGAGAAGCGATTGATTTATTAAAAAATAATAAAATCGATTTAATATTAATGGATATCTCAATCCAGGGTGAAAGAAACGGATTGGAATTAACAAAAGATCTTAAATCCTCAAAAAAATATTCCCATATTCCGGTTATCGCAATTACTGGTCACGCTTTTGAAGTAGATCGCCAAAATGCAATGGAATCAGGTTGTGATAACTTCCTGGCTAAACCCTTCTCACAATTGGAACTTCTTGATATGGTCAACCTTTATTTACCTCAATAACAATGGTTTCTTCGTCCATATTTAATCATAAATCTTGAACTTACTCCACTCCCTCTTTATTGAAAAATTCGGATTGCGTGCTATATATATCGGTATTCTTTGCTGCTGATGCGAGCAGTATTCACACCTGGAAACCTTTGCATCAACAACTATTTCAAATCGCTGTTCTAAATCCTTTCTGTCAACAAAGACAGCTATAAAAGTTTTAATCGTGTCCGATGGAGGTCCCCATGTATGAAAACTGTTATGCGTTGCATAAACTTTCGGCAAAGGATAATCTTTCGAGTATAATTCAAGCGCCCCAGCTTCCCCGTAATTCGTGCTTATAATGACAGTATTTCTCCTCAGTTCCGCTGGCAGCGACATATACACTGATGAAACATCTTTAGCAAACTCTTTCCAACCCAATCTATCCGCTATCCATTGCGGCAGCTTTTCGTTCATTTTCCCCGATTCGATATTCATCTTGTATCCAATCGATGATAAATATTCTGCTTCAACCTCCGGCTTCAGAAAAGGTACGGCGATGGGTGTTGTAATAATCATTCCGGTAATTAAAAGAATTATCACTGCCTTTTCTGGAATTCTGTATCTAAACCTTTGCGAAAACTTCTCTATTGCAATTCCTCCACCAGCAAATATAATGGGATAGATCGCCGCAATCCTGTCCGGCCGGCTTGATTGGCTAAGTATTAAAAGAATAAACAGTATTAAATATGTATATCCAAATAGGCGGTATTTTACTAAATCTTTATTGACTATTAGATAAACTAATCCACATATTCCAACTAAAAATGCAAAAGGACCTATAAATAATATCTGCCCGTTTATTATTCCCAAAGGGTCGGTAGCTATGTTTTTATAAATCATAGCATTTCTATAAAACTCCAAAGAAGGCATCCCGTTCTTCAATTGCCAGATTAAGTTCGGCAGAATCAAAACAAAAGCTATCAGTAATCCATAAATCAGCCACTTATTCCAAATCAGCTTTCTCGATTTACTAAATATCGATCCGATAATTAACCCCATAGCATATGTGATCATAGTATGCTTCATCTCCAGTCCCAGCCCAAGTAGCAATCCTATAACAATAAAATACTTCGGATTTTCCTCTTTCAGTATCCGTATAGTATAATACATTATTAGAGTCCAGATGAATATTTCAAATATATTCATAGAATAGAAACTGCCGAATAGTAAATAAACAGGACAACCGGCAACAGCTATTGCACTTATAACCATAGCATATCTTCCACCGCCAAGCTGTTTTGTAATTAACCCGGATACAAATACAGTTGCCGACAATGTCAACGCGGGTATCCATCTGATTGCAAGCAGCGAATCACTAAATATTATTCTGTTTAAATAAAGTATAAAGATAGATAGTGGGGGATGATCAACATATCCGAATGCTAATCTGTGTGAACATGATAAATAATATAACTCATCAATAAAATAACCATACGAGGATAATACCCCCGTAAGAATCAGAAAAAGAAAAACAATAAAAGATATACCGGATAGAATTAATAGATCAGTTTTATTGTATCTCATTCTTCTAATTTCCGAATTATAAAATAATTAGTTCTAAATTATCAATATTTTCCTCCAATTCCTTAAATCACCTTTCTTTATTTCTCAATATTCTCCTTATTTGGTTCAAATTTTGTATTTGGTTCTTATTTAAACGGCCTTAAATATTTTACGTTAAAAAAATTCAGCGGAATGAAATGTCAGCGAGGAAAGCTGTTTGAGTATAACGAGTTCTTTCCGAGCAATGGAATGGAGCTGAATTTTTAGTAAAATATTTTAAGCCATGTTTCTTTTGCAACTTTTCTTGCGCCAAGAAAAGTTGAATATCTTATCAAAAAACTAGACTGTTCCTTTTGATTGAAAAAAAATTAAGTAAACCTTTACTTAATTTTTTCTGTAGCTTTCCACACAACTATCTGGTTATGCCCGATACTCAAGCCCGCACATAAGCCCTATAATTGGGGTCAATCACAGTGTTATGCTATCATTACACGTATAATTATTCAGTTGTTTAAGAGGGAAATGAGGGAAATGCGGAAAAATAATATTAACGTTTGGAGGGTAAATTATTTCATGGAAAAGAAATATAATATACTCTTATTCAGAAGCGATTATATAAAAAACAATAATTATACTGCGGGCTATTTGCAATTATCGAATGCACTGAAAAAACTGGGACATAAAGTCATACTGTTTGGACTTAATAGCAAAACCAGGTTTGAACAGGATCTCGTCCTTCTAAAAATGCCTTTCAATAAAAGAAGTATTTTTATGATTGAGTTGTTCCTCTTCCTGCCGGTCTATTGTGTCATTAAACATATAGATGTGGTAATCGTTAATAATAGAATTGTACCCGGAACATTATTTTTATTATTATTAAAAAAATTATTATCTATCAAAATCATTACCGATTGCCGCTCTATACCTGTTGAAGAAAATATTCCATGGGACTTCAGTCCAGCCTGTAAAGTCGCAGAAAAATGGTACAATGGAGCAACCTTTATTACTGAAGGAACAAAAAACTTTATTCAACATAAATATGGATTAAAATATAAAAAATATGCAATCATACCTTCAGCTGTTGATCCTTCTCTTTTCTCCCCTGTATTGCCTGAGAACGGAGTCGCAAAGATTAAAGAATTTACTAAAGATAGGATAACAATATTTTATCACGGATCGATAAGCAGGAACAGAGGGGTAAATCTTATTATCGAAGCTGTTAATCAGATTAAAAATACCTTTCCGAATATTCTATTCATGAGTGTGAGTAATGCAAATAATTATATCAATAATTACTGTTCTGAAAAGAATTATAATTTGAATGATAACTTGTATTTGATAAATCCTGTTAGATATGATAAAATGGCAGCCTATATAAATCTGGCAGATATATGTATTATCCCTTTGCCAAAAATAAATTGGTGGGAAATATCAAGTCCGCTTAAACTCATGGAATATCTCGCAATGGAAAAACCGATCGTATTGAGTAATATAAAAGCACATCGGAAAGTTGTTCCGGTAAATTCCAAATTTGCCTTATATTTCAATCCAAATGAACCGAATGACTTAGGAGAAAAAATTACCCGGGCTATTACCAATATTGAAGAAATGAAAAATAATAGTTACATAGAAAGAAAGATCATACTCAAAAAATATACGTGGGATATCCAGGCCAAAAATTTAGAAAAATTCATTCAAACCATTTAACTATTCTCAGTATTTGGTTCTTCTGTATATGGTTCATATTTCTTCAGTATATGGTTCGAATTTAACGGCCTTAACTAAAATGCATTAAAAATATTTGCGGAAAGTTGATAGCATAGTTCTTTAGTCATATTTGGTTCATATTTAACGGCCTTAAATATTTTACGTTAAAAAAAATCAGCGGAATGGAATGTCAGTGAGGGAAGCTGTTTGAACATAGTGAGTTCTTCCCGAGCAATGGAATGGAGCTGAATTTTTAGTAAAATATTTTAAGCCATGTTTCTTTTGCCACTTTTCTTGCGTCAAGAAAAGTGGGATAGAATTTTTAAGCCATGTTCCTTTTGGTTCTTTTCCTGCGCCAGGAAAAGAACGAACTGATTCTAAAGAAAAGTACCGTGAATTGTGCCTTTCTTCAATACGTCCAAATATTTCCCTTGAATATGTTTTGAAATAAAGTGACTTTGTCTATGAGTGTATGAAACAGAAATAATCTCTTTTTTGGTTCTATTTTAGTGATATACTCAATTGTCCGAATATGGAAAAAAAAATTAGAATATTAACTGTTGAAAACTCTTCGGCAGATCTTAAATTAATACTGGGACAGCTCGATAAAGATGGCATATCTTATTCTAATTTAAACGTCCAAACCAAAGAGGATTTCATTAAGGGGATAACTAATTATGAACCGGATATAATCCTGACAGATTATTCCCTTCCGGGAATGGATTACCTTATTGAAATTGATTTAATCAAAAAATTATCTCCATTCACCCCTGTTATAATTGTTACTTCTTCAAATAACGAAAGTATTGCCGTCGAATGCATGAAAAAAGGTGCAGAAGATTATATCCTTAAGAATAATATTATCCGCCTTGGTTTCGCTGTCAAAGGAGCTTTGGAAAATAAAAGATTAAAAAAAGAAAAAGAAGTTGATGAAAAGAAAATATTAAAGCTTAACCGTACCTATGCTGTAATCGGTCAGATAAATGAAATGATCGTAAGGGTTCGCGATAGGGATAAACTTTATGAAGAGGCATGCAGAATAACAGTTGAAACCGGCAAGTACCGGCTTGTATGGATTGGACTCGTAGATGAAAAAAATAAAATAATACGTCCCCATGTCTGGAATGGGTTCGATGGTGGCTTCCTCAAAGAGATCAGCCTTATGTCTGTGGATTATATATTGCACAACGACCCGATTCAAAATATCATCTTAAGCGGTAAACATTTTATTTGTAATAATATTCTTGAGGAGGATTCCGGCTATATTCTCCGGAAAAATGGTCTCGCCCATGGCTTCCATTCTTTAATTGCGCTTCCACTTATTGTTCAAAATAAAGTAATTGGCTCCTTTAATATCTATGCGGATGAAATTAACTTTTTTACTGAGGAAGAACTTAAACTTCTTATCGAAATTGCAGGAGATTTGTCGTTTTCAATTGAGACTATCATAAATCAGAAAGCTATAACAGTCTCGGAAGTGAGATATAGAAGGTTATTTGAATCAGCTAAAGAAGGTATCATTATTCTTAACGCAGAAACTGGGGAGATTGTCGATATAAATCCTTTTATGTTAAATAACTTTGGTTATCGGAAGGACGAATTGATAGGTAAACAGCTTTACGAAATTGATATCCTGAAAGATTCATTTTTTAACAGGGATAGCTTTCTCGAACTGCTCCAACGTGAATCTATACGTTATGAAGATATACCTCTTAAAAAAAAGGATGGAACATATTTAGCCGCTGAATTTATCGCAAATGTATTTTGGATTGATAATGTCAAGGTCCTCCAATGTAATATTCATGATATCACTCAGCGCAAACGTACTGAAGAATCTCTCCGCTTTAGCGAAGCCCGGCTTCATGCTCTTTTGCAGACTATCCCTGATATGATCTGGTTGAAAGATCCCGACGGTGTTTATCTGTCTTGTAATAAAACATGCGAAAAGTTCCTCGGGGCTAAGGAAGCTGATATTGTCGGTAAAACTGATTATGATTTCGTAGATAAAGAACTTGCCGATTATTTTCGTGAAAATGACGCAAGAACTATCAAAGCAGGGGAACCAACTAAAAATGAAGAATATATTACATTTGCCGATGATGGACACAGTGCCTTTATGGATACTATTAAATCACCTTTGTACGATACTAAAGGTAAACTTATAGGCGTTCTGGGCATCTCTCGTGATATTACTGAACGTAAACGCACAGAAAAAGATATTCAGGATAGGGAAAAACGCTTTAGAGCTATTTTTGATCAGGCTCCCATTGGAATAGCATTATTGGATATGCAGGGTTTTCCTATTATCTCAAATCTCCCTCTATCCCGGATGGTAGGTTATAGTGTTGAAGAATTGTCTAAAATGAAGTTTACTGATTTTACCCATCCCGATGATGCTGATAAAGATATGAGCCAATATAAGGATCTGGTAAATGGCATTATATCACAGTATAGTATGGAAAAAAGATATATCCATAAAAATGGAAACATTGTTTGGGCTAATCTTATTGTAACCAGTATTCGAAATGAAGATGGCAAAGCCCATGAAATAATTGGAATGGCCGAGGATGTTACTGAACGTAAACATGCTGAAGTAAAACTGCGCGAAAGCGAAGAATTGTTCCGTCATTCTTTTGATTATGCCGCTAATGGTATTTGTATCATTGGCTTAGATAATAAATTCATGAGAGTAAATAATGCTTTCAGTGAAATAATCGGCTACAATAATGAAGAATTAAAACAATTTACTTTTTCCGATATCACCTATCCTGAAGATTTATCAATTGGTATGGAATATCTTAAAAATATGTTGGACGGTGAATTTGATAAATCATCATTTGAAAAACGCTATATTAGAAAAGATCATCACATAATTTGGGTTCTGATATCAACATCATTAGTCAGGGATGCAAATCATATACCTCAATTCTTTATAACACAGATTATTGATATTTCTGAACGTAAAAATATGCAGGAAGATCTCCTCAAATTATCCAGGGCTGTTGAACAAAGTCCCGCTTCAATTATTATTACAGATACAAAGGGCAATATCGAATATATAAATCCAAAGGTAACTCAAATTACTGGTTACCAATTTGCGGAAGTGTTAGGACAAAATCCTAGAATATTTAGATCCGGTGAAAAACCTAAAAACGAATATGAGGTTCTGTGGAAAACTATTTCATCGGGACACGAATGGCAGGGCGAAATGCATAATAAAAAAAAGAATGGAGATCTTTATTGGGAATTGGTTTCTATCTCTCCTGTCATGAATGAAAAAGGAATTATTGCCCACTACCTTGCTGTTAAAGAAGATATTACTGAACTAAAACATGTCGAAAAAGAATTAATTAAGGCAAAGGAAAAAGCTGAATCTGCTAACCGATTAAAAGATGCCTTCATAGCTAATATATCCCATGAAATAAGAACTCCTGTTAACGGAATCCTTGGAATGACAGGTTTAGTTCGGGAAACTTTCCGCGATTTAATTAAAAAAGAAGATGAGGAATTATTTGAAGGTATAAATTTATCCAGCCAGAGGCTTATACGAACTGTCGATCTGATTTTGAATTATTCACGTCTGCAGGTCGGTGAATATGCCCTGTATCGGAAAAAAATTGAACTTTCTTCGGTATGCAGTAATCTGATTAAAGAGTTTGCTATAGAAGCTAAAAGTAAATTACTCGAACTTACACTTCAAATTGATTGTAGTAATTCAACTGTATTTGCCGATGAATATTCAACAATCATGGCTGTCTCTAACTTAATAAGTAACGCAATTAAATTTACTAAACAGGGATTCATTAATTTATTTCTGCATAATAATTACGACAATGATTTAATTCTTGACGTAAATGATTCAGGAATCGGAATTGGAGAGGAGTTTCTGGATAGAATATTTGAACCTTACCGCCAGGAACATGTAGGATATAGCAGATCATATGAAGGAGTTGGACTTGGACTTGCCCTTGTTAAAAGAGTCCTGGAACTGAACAGTGCTAAAATTTCTGTTAAAAGTAAAAAAGGTGAAGGTACAACTTTTTCTATCAATTTCGGTAAGGCAGTTAAACCTGTTGAAAAAATAAACGAACCCGGTAGAATTACAGGTGTTCAACTTCCTAAAGAAATTCCGGCTAAAAAAGTTGTGCTTATTGTCGAAGATGATTTAATAAATCAATTGACTATTAAAAGATTCCTTAACAATAATTATAGTACTCTTATTGCGGAATCTTTTGATACTGCTTCGGAAATTCTTAAGAAGAATAAGGTTGATATTATCTTAATGGATATTTCAATAATCGGAGAAAAAAATGGTTTGGAATTGGCAAGGGAATTAAAAGCTTCAAAACTATATTCACAAATACCAATAATCGCAGTTACAGCACATGCCTTTGAGACTGATAGACAAAATGCTCTCGACTCAGGCTGTAATAACTTTCTATCCAAACCTTTCTCCAAAGAAGAAATCCTGAATATGATTGCAACCTATCTCCACTCTTGATTTATTCCATATCGATTACTTAATCTTCTTAAAAGAAAAGCAAGGATGACTTTCAATAATTTTCCTATATTTACTGTCATAATTTTACTTTAGCTTATTAAATAGACATGAACATTCTTCTTCTACGTACCGACTATATCAAAAAAGGTAGCTATACCTCCGATTATATCCAGCTGTCTAATTCTTTAAAAAAATTGGGACATAAAGTAACACTGGTTGGAATTAGTGATAAAAATAAAAATGAGTTCGGAAAAGAAATGATATTGCTTAATTTACCTTTCAATAAAAGGACTTTCCTTATAATTGAATTGGTGTTTTTATTGCCTCTTTATTGCATTATTAATAAAATAAATGTGGTAATAGTTAGTAATAGAATTATCCCTGGAACTTTATTCCTCTTGTTGATTAAGAAATTATTCTCAATAAAAATCATATTTGATGTCAGATCTATTCCTGTTGAACGTTCAATACCGTGGGATTATAAACATGCCTGTAAAGTTGCCCAAAAATGGTACGATGGCGCAACTTTTATTACCAACGGTACTAAGGATTATATTGAACAGACTTTCAATCTCCATTATAAAAAAACCGCAATCTTCACTTCTGCAGTTAATCCCGATCTTTTTTCCCTTGATTCAGCTGATACCGTTCCTGATAATATCAAAAAGATGACAAAAAACAGGATTGTACTATTCTATCATGGTTCAATTAGCCCTAACAGAGGGATATATCTCATCCTTGATGCTGTTAATTCAATCAAAAAAGATTATCCTGATATCTTATTCATGAGTGTTAGTATTGCTAATAATTTAATTACTGAATATTGTAATTCTAATAAATATAATATAAATGAAAATCTATTATTGATCGATCCGGTTGAGTACGAACAAATGGCTGGTTATATTAAATTGTCAGACATATGTATTGTCCCTTTGCTAAGAATATTCTGGTGGGAAATATCTAGCCCGCTTAAACTCATGGAATATCTCGCGATGGAAAAACCCATAATATTAAGTGATATAAAAGCACATCTCACTGTTGTACCTGTCGACTCCAAATTTGCACTGTATTTTAATCCTGATGATCTTGATGATTTAAGAAAGAAAATAATAGAAGCCATTAAAAATATCGATCAATTAAAAATCAATGGCTTTATGGGAAGAAAAATTATCCTGGAAAATTATACCTGGGATTGCCAGGCCAATATATTAGATAAATTCATCCATACCCTCTAATCAATTCCAACCTGACTCTGTATTTCCAATGCCTAATCCTGTTTGTCCTTATTTAAGGGCAACAATCCTCAAAGTTTATCCAACTTTTATTTTATATTTGATGATATAATTACTTTTCTGTTAAAGGAATTTTATTTATGAATAAAATAACATCCATGAAAATCGACGCAATTAAAAAAATAGCTGTAAACGGTACTGAACTAAATTATATTGAATCAGGGAAAGGGACTCCTTTAATATTTGTTCATGGTAGTCTTGGCGATTTCAATACATTTAATCAGCAATTCAAATCATTTTCCGAACACTATCATATAATTGCCTATAGCCGCCGTTTTCATCCCCCAAACAAATTGAGTATAAATGATAAAATATATTCAATGGCACAGCAGGTAGAAGACCTTGCATCTTTAATAACAAACTTAAATCTGCCTTCAGTGCATATTATCGCCTCCTCATATGGAGCCTATACGTCACTAATATTAACCTTAAAATACCCGTCACTTGTCAGAACGCTTACACTTGGCGAGCCCCCATTGCTCCCGTTATTAACCACCTTGCCGGAAGGTGAAGCAATATTAAATTCGTTCATGAAAAATGTCCTTATACCATGTAAAAAAGCTTTTATGAGTGGTGATAAAGAAGATGGAATACGAACATTTATAGATGGAATAAGATCACCTGGTAATTTTGATCAAATTTCCATTGAAGGTCGAAGGGAACTAATGAAAAATGCTGATACAATGAGCCTTGAAATGTTGACTAATCCTGAATTATATTTTATATATGTAAATAATAATCAGTTAAATGAAATTAAAGTTCCGGTTTTAATAGTGAACGGAGAAAAAAGCCCTGCTTTTCTCCATAAAATAAGTGAAATTCTTGAAGCAGAAATCCCAAATAACCAGGTTACTACTATAACTAATGCAGGACATAGTATGTACAGAGACAATTCCAAAGAATTCAATCAAAAAGTATTGAATTTCCTTTCAAAACATTAACAATTATGGAATGGAGCTGAATTTTTAGTAAAATATTTTAAGCCATGTTTCTTTTGCTCCTTGAACCCTCAAAAAAGTACTCTAAGATCTGTAATTTTAACACATTTGCTAATATAGTTTCTTACTATATTAACACTCTTAATTTCATTATTCATAATCTTAAGGAATAATTTTGAACTATAAATTTACCCTTATCCCCGGAGATGGGATAGGACCCGAAATTACCAAATCAGCCATTCGTGTTATCGAAGGAGCAGGTATAAAAGTCGACTGGGAAATTACCGAGGCTGGTCTGTGTGCATTCGATAAATATAAGGATCCGCTCCCCCAGGATACTATCGATTCTGTCGCTAAAAATAAAATTGCTCTGAAAGGACCATTAACTACTCCTGTGGGTAAAAGCTTCCGTAGCGTTAATGTAGCTCTTCGTAAAGAATTCGACCTTTACGTAAACAAAAGACCTGCTAAAACCTACCAGGGTATAAAAACTCTTTACTTCGATCATATAGATATTATGATGTTCCGTGAAAATACTGAGGAGTTCTATTCCGGTATCGAACATTATATAGATTCAAGCAGGACAGCCGCTGAGACTATCGGTATCGTTACTAAGAGAGGTTGTGAACGTATCGTTCGCTATGCCTTCGAGTATTCAAGAAAAAATAATCGGAAAAAAGTTACCGCTGTACATAAAGCAAACATCATGAAATATACAGGAGGTATATTCCTCAAAGTCGCCCAGGATATCGCCGCCGAATATCATGAAATAGAATTCAATGATAAGATCGTAGATAATATGGCTATGCAGATGGTCATGAACCCCTATCAGTTCGATGTAATTGTAACTACTAATCTCTTCGGCGATATTCTATCCGATCTTGCATCAGGACTGGTGGGTGGACTCGGAATGGCACCAGGGGCAAATATTGGCAGCGATATCGGTATTTATGAAGCTGTCCATGGCTCTGCTCCTGATATTGCCGGAAAGAATCTCGCTAACCCTGCCGCCATAATTCTCGCTTCTGTTATGATGCTTGAGGATGTCGGTGAATTGAAAGCTTCCCAAAGAATTGAAAAAGCCGTTGCCGTAGTTCTCGCAGAAGGAAAGAAGGTAACTAAAGATATAAACCCCGTTAACTATGTCAGCACTGACGAAATGACAGATGCTATTCTGGAAAAATTGGATACAAAATGAAGAAAAATCCCGCCTTGTTTATGATCTTTTTAGTTGTGTTTGTCGATCTTCTGGGATTCGGAATCCTTATTCCTATTCTTCCTACTTTTGCAATAAACGTTCTCGGAGTAAAAGAAGGAGCTATCGGCATCGCAATTGCCGTATACTCTCTTACTCAATTCTTCTTTAATCCCTTGTTCGGTGGATTTTCGGATAAATATGGAAGAAGAAAAATAATTTTATATTGCCTCCTCCTGAATGCCTCAGGATATATTATTTTTGCTTTCACTCATTCATATTTATTGCTGATCGCCTCCAGGATAATTGCCGGTATCGGCGGAAGCAGTATCGGTGTCGCCCAGGCATATATTGCCGATATCACTACAAAGGAAAATCGCGCTAAAGGAATGGGCCTGATTGGAGTTGCATTTGGTTTGGGTTTTGTTTTTGGTCCCATTATGGGCGGTTTTCTTGCTCACTATAGTTATATGATAACCGGTTTCACAAGTGCTTGTTTTTCTATCCTTGCTTTTTCGTTAAGTGCCTTCCTACTCCCTGAATCATTAAAAAAGGAATTCATTCAGACTGATATTAAAAGAAAAATGTTTAATGTGGAGGGATTCAAAAAAATACTGAATAATATCCCGGTCCTTCTGGTTATAGCTATGTTCTTTATTCTTACCTTCTCTGTTGCTAATATTTATGGTACATTTGCTCTGCTGGGAGTTAAGGTCTATAACTTTACTAATATTCAAATTGGTAGTATCTATGGCGTAATCGGATTCGTTTCTGTTATTGTCCAGGGCGGTTTGATCGGAAGACTCTCAAAAAAGTATTCGGATAACCAGTTAATTACAGTTGGTTCTTTCTTGCTTGCTCTCGGTCTTGCTTTTCTCCCATTCGGAGGAAGCTACTCTGGGTTGATTATTGTAATAGTCATTCTTTCTTTGGGTACCGGTACTCTTCAGCCTATTTTGTTAGGCTTGATTTCTAAAGTTGCTCCCGAAAAAGATCAGGGAATTGTATTAAGTGTAAATCAATCTATATCCGCCTTTGCCCGCGTACTTGGTCCATTGTGGGGCGGTTTCTCTTTCCAGTATATTGGATATAAATATCCGTTCCTTACTGGCTCAGCATGCACTTTACTTATATTATTGTTTAGCGTATTTTATTTTAAGAAACATATTATTTATGAGGAACCTGTTAAGGTTTAAGCTGTTATGTGGAATGTTGGAAAAATAAGTATCGATAAAGCCGTTCTTCTCGCC
>JARLHD010000126.1 GCA_031292435.1 Ignavibacteriaceae bacterium | reverse complement strand
TGGAATCCTAAAGTCATATTTTATTACTCTTTTTTTAACTCTTACAAATCCATTAACTATTTTTGGTTTTTTTGCCCTTTTTGCTGCCTTCGGTTTGGATGAAGGACTTAGCAAATTTCATGCATCAGGACTTGTTATAGGGGTGTTTTCAGGCTCATTTTTGTGGTTCCTATCTATAACTACTGGATCTAGGTTTTTTAGAAATAAGATTGAATTGAATGGGTTAAAATGGGTGAATAGAATTGCTGGTGTATTAATCTTTATATCAGGAATTTTCGCTGTCATAAGTGTTATTTGAATTGAAAATTTGAAGTCTCTTTCCTTATCGTTCGTGTCGGATTAAGTATCTCAAATCACCTTAATTGTTAACGATTAATAATCTCTTAAACCTAAATACCTTTTTCCCTATCCAATATTCTTTAATAACCCAATTTTTGTTTAGGAGGTTGTTTCATAAATCATCTTTAGGCTGTTCGAAAATTATTATATTATTTACTGGTGCTGAGATTTAATACTCCTATGGAGATGTCTGTCGAACTGTCCTTCTAACTTATCTGATCAGTAATTAAGGAACTATATGATTTTTTATATGGATTCTTTTTTCTCATCCAAAGGGATATGGATCATCCTTATGATCTTACCAATTTATATTTATCCCCAAAATCTGTTACAACCAGACTCATTAAAAACTTATACGCTTAACCAGTGTGTAAATTATGCATTGGAACATCAGCCTTTTCTTACTCAATCCATAATAAATCAATCGATTGTTAAAACCAGCAATGCAATAAATTTGTCCGGTTGGTTGCCTCAGCTTAGCCTTTCAGGTTCAATGATTCATTATACTAAATTACCAACAATTTTAACCGCTAACCCTGTTCCTGGTGGTCCCCCCGTTCAATCTCATACTGGAGTTATCAATACTTTTAATCCTGAATTTTCCGCTACTGAAACAATATTTGATGCCCAGTTGTTATCTTCTGCCATCACCGCACCTATTTATGTAAAACAGTCTGAACAAATCACTGACAGTACAAAAATATTTATCATTTCTGCCGTTAGTAATTTATTTTATAATCTGCTATTTACTCTGGAACAGGTTAAAATTCTGGAAGAAGATACCGCTCGCTTGGGCAGGACAGTCAATGATACCCATGACCAGTTTTTAGGAGGTATTGTTGATGAGACTGATTATGATCAGGCAGTTATTACTCTTAATAATTCCAGGGCACAGCTTAAACTACAGAATGAAAATGTCGTTCCTGGATATGCTTCTCTTAAACAATTAATGGGTTATCCTCAGGACAAACAATTTGCCGTTGTTTTTGATACTACAAATATGGATCATGAAATAAATTTTGACACAACAAAGCAGCTGCAATACGAAAATCGCATAGAATATAAGCAGCTGCAGACTGAAAAAGAAATACAGCATCAGCAGAAAGTTTATTATGAGCTTTCTTTTCTTCCATCAGTATCTGTTTTTTACAATTACTATTTCGAATATCAGAACAATACATTTTCTAATCTTTTTAAAATTAACTACCCCTATTCTTTTTTCGGGATATCTGTGAACCTTCCATTGTTCACCGGTCTCTCTCGCATAGAAAGTATACATAAAGCCTCACTTGAGGAAGAGATCCTTGACCAGGATGAAATAAATCTGAGGTCCCAGATTTATAAAGAATATACCATAGCAATGGCTGACTATAAAAGCAGTCTGTATAACTGGAATTTACTTAAGGAAAATCAGGCTCTTGCAATAAATGTATATCACATCGTATCTCTTCAATATGAAGAGGGAATTATTCCGTATCTGAATTTAATTATAGCAGAATCTAATTTGATAACTGCTGAAACTGGTTACGTAAATGCATTGTTCCAGTTACTTTCAAGTAAAATAAGTCTGCAAAAAGCAATGGGCGAGATTAAAATTGATTATTAATTATGGTACCAAATATTATTATGAATAAACCAATATTAATTACAGCTATAATTAGCTGTATGATTATTTCCTCTTGTAAAAAGGAACAGCCTCCTCATCCCCAGGCTGTTTCCGTTAATCTATATACTGTCAAATCTCAAAAAGTAATTTATTATGATCGGTACACAGCTACAGCAGCAGCCTTGAGTCAGGTAAACCTGCATCCTCAGGTTCAGGGCTATATAACCGGTATCTTTTTTAAAGAAGGTAGCTTTGTTAAAAAAGGAGAGAAATTGTATGAAATTGATAGAACGATATATGAAAATAATTACAACGCTGCTCTCGCTAACCTTAATGCTGCTGAAAGTAATTTAAAACAATCACAGCAGGACGCTACCCGCTATGAATATCTGAATAAAAACAGAGCTGTTGCAAAACAGATTTATGATCACGCAATAGCAACTTTGGAAAATTCTCAAAGTGCTTATAAAGCTGCTCAGGAAGCCTTAAAAACTGCAAAAACTAATTTGGACTATTCGATTATTACCGCTCCATTCGATGGTTCTATAGGATTCAGTCAGGTTAAACTTGGAGATTTAGCTGCTGGGGGAGCTACCTTGCTCAACACTATATCTACCGTTGATCCTATGGGAGTGGATTTTTTGATTAATGAAAAACTGTTGCCTTATTTTGAAAATATTCAGGATAATAAAATGCCTCCCATCGATTCTCTCTTTACACTGATATTACCTGACAACTCTGCTTATTCGTTTACTGGGAAAATTTCGGTGATTGACAGGGCTGTTGATTCACAGACAGGATCAATTAGAATTAGACTTGTTTTCCCGAATCCTAAACATGCGTTAAGAACAGGAATGAGCCTCGTTGTGTTGGTTCATAATCTTGATTTAACCCCTCAGTTAGTGATTCCATATAGTGCAGTTGTCGAGGAAATGGGAGAATATTTTGTTTATCAGTCTAAGGACTCGGTAATGTCAAATTCGGACGCGGGAGAAAGCAGTTCAACTGCATCACCTCAAAGACACGCATTATTTGCGTTTCAAAGAAAGATAAGCCTTGGTGCAATTATAGAACCGAATGTAATTATTAAAAAGGGACTAAAAGATGGTGATAAAATAGTAGTCGCCGGTGTTCAGTCTTTGCACAATGGATCACCGATCACCCAAAAGGAAGGTAGCTCCAATGTTAATGCTAGAACTACAAGATAGAATCTGTGAATAAATTATGATAGCTAATACTTTTATAAAAAGACCGGTTACGGCAATAGTAATTTCAGTTGTATTAGTAATTTCAGGTATTATATGTATTCTCAATCTGCCGGTTGAGCAGTATCCCCTTATTACTCCTCCGGTTGTTCAGGTAAATGGTCAGTTCACCGGAGCTGATGCTCTTACTGTTGAACAAACAGTTGCTACCCCCATCGAACAACAGGTTAATGGCACACCGGGCATGGAATATATGCAAAGTAATAATACCAATAATGGTTTGATGTCAATGAATATTACTTTCGGACTTGGCACCGATATAGATGTTGCAACTCTTGATGTTCAGAACAGGGTAAGTATCGCCGCACCGTTGCTGCCGGCTGCTGTTAGCCGTTTAGGTTTAACTGTCCGTGCACTTAATCCAAGTATGTTTATGATGGTCTCTATCTTTTCCCCAAAAGGATCACACGATATAACTTTTCTTGATAATTATACCAACATATTCATTCAGGATGCTCTGTTAAGAGTGCCGGGTGTTGGTAGTATTAGTAGGTTCACTGATGATTTCAGCATGAGGATTTGGATGGATCCGGAAAAAATGGCCTCCCATCAGCTTACTCCTCAGGATGTGATAACAGTTTTGAATGCCCAGAATGTGCAGGTTGCTGCAGGTTCTGCTGGCGTTCCTCCTCAGCAAAAAACTCAGACTTTTGAATTAGGCATTCTTGTAAACGGACGATTAAGCAAAGTATCTGATTTTGAAAATGTTATTGTAAAAACTGTTCCTTCAACTGGTGAATTGGTTTATCTGAAAGACGTCGCTCGTGTAGAACTAGGCAAATTTACTTTTTCCAGTAACTCTTTCGTCGATGGAAAACGTGCATCCTGCCTTCTTATATATCAGGCTCCCGGTAGTAATGCACTAAGAACAGCAAATGGCATATATTCTGTATTGGCCCAGCTGAAAAGAACTTTTCCTAATGATGTTGACTATAAAGTTCCCTTCGAAGCCGTCACGGTTGTTAAAGTCTCAATGGAAGATGTTGTATTTACTCTGTTGTTAGCCTTGGGTTTGGTTGCCCTTGTGGTTTTCCTTTTCCTCCAGAATTTTAGATCAACAATAATTCCGCTTCTTGCAATACCCGTCTCTATTATTGGTAGTTTTTGCTTTTTCATACCTCTCGGGTTCACTATCAATACACTTACAATGTTTGGTTTCGTTCTGGCAATAGGCATTGTCGTAGATGATGCAATAATTGTGGTCGAGGCTGTTCAGCATTATATCGATGAATACGGTATCTCTGCTAAGGAGGCAACCTACCGGGCAATGAAAGATATTTCAGGTCCTGTCGTTGCGATTGCGCTGATACTTGCTGCTGTGTTTGTACCTGTCGGGTTTATACCCGGAATAGTTGGTCGGTTGTATCAGCAGTTTGCAATCACCATCGCAATTTCTGTAATGCTCTCCGCTTTCATCGCATTGTCACTTACGCCTGCTCTCTGCACATTTCTATTAAGACCATCGAATATAAGCCACCATAATAAATGGTCGGGTAAGTTTTTCCTCGGATTTAACAAGTGGTTTGAAAATCTGACTAATAAATATTCTGATGGAGTCGACCGGAGTATTAAAGCAGCCCGGTATATTGTAATCCTACTTATTTGTATCTGTGTTGTAGCAATTTTCTTGTTCGTTAATAAACCAACTGGTTTTATTCCATCTGAAGATGATGGAACTCTGTATGTAACATTTCAATTACCTGCAGCTTCTAGTACTGCTCAATCCGTAGCGGCAATGAACAGACTGATGAATCTGGTTGCCGCCACCCCGGGGGTTGGGCATTATGCTGCTTTATCAGGATTGAATGTCATAACAAATGCAACTAATTCAAATTGCGGTACAATTTATTGTCAGCTTAAACCTTGGGACGAAAGATCGGAATCTGGTGAGCAGGTCCCTGGTATTATAAATGTAATTAAACAACGCGTGGCTGATGCAGGAATAAAAAATGCAAATGTAGAAGTTATTCAGCCCTCACCAATCCCCGGTGTAGGCTCTACTGTCGGTTTCAATTTTCAGATCGAACAACGGAATACAAATGATGACATCCATGCTTTTGAGAAAGTTGTAAACAATTTTGTAACAGAAGCAAATAAAAATCCTGCGATTTCTAATGCTTACTCTTTTTATTCTGCTAATACTCCTAATTACAATCTCACTGTCGACCGCAATAAATGTGAAAAGCTGGGAGTAAATGTTGCTGATGTGTTTACTACAATCCAGGCTTATATGGGGAGTATGTATATAAATGATTTTACTACGTATAACCGGACCTTCCATGTCGTAATTCAGGCTGACACAATGTATCGCCAATTAATTACGGATGTCGACAAATATTATGTTCGCAACCAGGCTGGTTCAATGGTTCCTCTTGGTACCCTTATAAATTATAAACCTGTAGAAGCTGCTCCTTTGATTTCCCATTTTAATATTTTCCGTTCCGCAGAAATTGATGGCGCATCACCTCGTGGATATAGCAGTACGGAAACCTTGGATGCACTGAAAAGTGTTGCTGCAAAAGTTTTGCCTGATGGGTATGACTATGAATATTCCGGGTTAAGTTTTGAGGAATTAAAAGAGGGTTCGGTTACTTTTTATATATTTATTTTCTCAATCACCTTCGTTTTCCTTTTTCTTGCAGCCTTGTATGAAAGCTGGTCTGTACCATTCTCTGTTCTTCTTTCAGTTCCTGTGGGTGCATTCGGAGCTATATTTACTTTAAGTTTGCTCCCCGGAATTTCCAATAATATTTATGCTAAAATAGGTCTGATTGCTCTGATCGGACTTGCAGCAAAAAATGCAATACTTATTGTGGAATTTGCAAAAGTGCGCGTCGACCGGGGTGAAGAACTCATAAAATCTACAATTGCTGCTGTACGACTTCGTTTGCGGCCAATTGTTATGACCTCAATGGCATTTGTATTAGGAGTTTTGCCACTTGTATTCGCTTCGGGAGCAAGTGCTGTTGCACGGCAGACTATTGGATTTACAGTTTTCGGTGGTATGCTCGCTGCTTCAACTATCGCAATATTTACTGTGCCGGTGCTGTTTGTATTAATTACAAGGGTATCCTATGGCAGAAATAAATTAGAGGATCTGCAGTCCCAGCATGAAGCATTAATGGAAAAAGCTAAAAAGATTGAAGAACAGAATATTGATCCTGTTTTGGAATACGAAATTAAAATTTCACGGGAAACTAAAAAGCCTGACGAGCAATGATAGCCAATACTTTTATAAAGCGGCCTGTTACAGCTATCGTAATATCAATTGTAATAATGATTTCAGGAATTATTTGCATTTTAAATTTAGCTGTTGATCAGTATCCTAATATTACTCCGCCGGGGGTATCTATTATGGGGAGATATACCGGGGCTGATGCTCAGACCGTTGAACAAACCGTCGCTACTCCAATTGAAGAACAGGTAAATGGTACCCCGGGAATGGAATATATGCAAAGTACAAATACTAACAACGGTTCAGTTAGTATAAGTGTTACATTTAATATCGGTACAAATGTTCATATTGCTGCTTTAAATGTTCAGAACCGGGTTGGTATTGCAACACCATTGTTGCCTTCAGTAGTAAGTCGGCTCGGGTTGACTGTACGTGCCCGAAATCCAAGTATGCTTATGCAGATTGCAATATTTTCACCCAATGGAACTCATAATATTACTTTTCTGGATAACTACACAAATATATTTATTAAAGATGCTTTGCTGCGCGTTCCCGGCGTTGGCGATATCAATACACGTACCGATGATTTCAGTATGCGCATTTGGTTGAATCCTGAAAAAATGGCGTCCTATAGTTTAACTCCGCAGGATATAATTGCTGTTCTTAATGCTCAAAATGTTCAGGTGGCTGCTGGTGCAGTTGGTTCCCCGCCACAAAGTGTTTCACAAATATTTGAAACTGGTATTTTGGTAAATGGACAACTTAAAAATGTTTCTGAATTTGAAAATGTAATAGTTAAAACTATCCCGGCTACAGGTGAATTAATATATCTGAAGGATGTTGCTCGGGTTGAACTTGGTAAGTTTACTTTTTCCAGCAATTCTTTTGTTGATGGTAAACGGGCTTCAATATTGTTTATTTATCAATCTCCGGGAGGGAATGCTCTTGAAACAGCAAATAATGTATATGCTACTTTAAACCAGCTAAAAAAATCTTTCCCTGTTGATGTTGATTATAATGTACCGTTTGAATCGATTACTATTATAAAAGTCTCTATGCAGGAAGTTGTGCTGACTTTACTGAAAGCTCTGGGACTTGTAATTTTAGTCGTGTTCCTATTCCTTCAGAATGTTCGTTCAACAATTATTCCGCTTTTGGCTATACCTGTTTCTATTTTAGGTACTTTCTGCTTTTTCCTCCCGATGGGATTCACTATCAATAAACTAACTATGTTCGGAATAGTTTTAACTATTGGTATCGTCGTCGACGATGCAATTATTGTCGTTGAAGCCGTACAACATTATATTGATGAAAAAGGAATGTCTGCTAAAGAAGCTACTTACCATGCTATGAAAGATATTTCCGGTCCTGTCGTTGCCATCGCTCTTATTTTAGCAGCTGTGTTCGTGCCCGTCGGAGTTATTCCAGGAATAGTTGGACGTCTATATCAACAATTTGCAATAACTATTGCAATTTCTGTTATGATTTCTGCCTTCATTGCTCTATCCTTAACCCCGGCTCTGTGCTCAAAACTTCTAAAACCTACTCATATAAATAAGCAAACTAAATGGCCTGGTAAATTTTTCTATTATTTTAATGTCTGGTTCGGTAAACTGACTAATGATTATACTCATGGGGTCAAACGAAGTATAAATGCTTCTGCATATATCGTAATACTCCTCATTTTAATTTGTATAGGTGCCTATCTGTTATTTAAAAATAAACCCTCAGGATTTATTCCATCTGAGGATGATGGGCGTCTATATATTACATACCAGATGCCTGAAGGAACGGCTACATTTAAATCTGTTGAAGTTCTTACTAAATTAATGAATGCAATAAGCTCCGTCCCGGGCGTTAATCACTATTCTGCAATTTCAGGTTTGAACATACTTAATTCTGGCACTACTTCTAATAGTGGTACCATTTTTTGTATGCTTAAACCATGGGAGGAACGAACAGTACCCGAACAACAAGTGCCCGGGATTATGAATGTTATAACTAAAAAAATTGCTAACGTCGGAATCAAAAATGCCAATATCGTTGTCATACCCCCTCCTCCTATCCAGGGAATCGGACAGGCTGCAGGGTTTAGTCTGCAGATAGAACAGGGGGGAACAAATGATGATGTATATGCTTTCGAAAAAGTTGTAAAAAACTTTGTGGCAGAAGCACATAAAAATCCTGCAATTTCAACAGCATTCAGTTATTATGGTGCACACACTCCTAGTTATGAACTGACACTTGATAGGGATAAATGTGAAAAGCTGGGAGTTAACATCTCTGAAGTATTCACTACCCTGCAGGCATTTATGGGCAGTTTATTCGTTAATAACCTGACTCTTTATAACCGCACTTTTCATGTAGTCGTACAGGCTGATACAGTATTCCGGGCGCTCATATCGGATATAAATAAATATTACGTACGCAACCAGGCTGGAGAAATGCTCCCTTTAAGTACCCTTGTTAGCTATAAAGCTTCAGAAGCCCCTCCGCTCGTAACACATTTTAATATTTTCCGGTCTGCAGAAGTTGATGGCTCAACTCCTCCGGGATATAGCACAGGTGAAGGAATTGAAGCGCTGAGGCAAACAGCTAATAAAGTTTTGCCACGAGGATATAGCTACGAGTTTTCAGGCCTTAGTTATGAAGAAATTAAAGCTGGTGCAACCACAGTTTATATTTTTATTTTCTCCATCACTTTCGTGTTCCTTTTTCTCGCTGCACTTTATGAAAGTTGGTCGGTACCATTTTCGGTTATGCTTGCAGTTCCTATCAGTGCTTTTGGCGCTATACTTATGCTTACGTTTATACCTCGGCTGACTAATAATGTTTATGCACAGATTGGACTAATTACCTTGATAGGTCTCTCTGCTAAAAACGCTATTCTTATTGTTGAATTTGCTAAGATACGTGTCGACCGTGGTGAGGAACTTATTAAATCTACATTGGAAGCTGTTCGCCTTCGGTTGCGCCCCATAATTATGACATCACTCGCTTTTATATTAGGTGTTCTACCACTTGCTCTTGCTACCGGTGCAGGAGCCGCAGCCCGGAATACAATAGGATTTACGGTACTTGGTGGAATGCTTGCCGCTTCAACTCTCGCTATCCTGATTGTTCCTGTTTTGTTTGTAATAATTACAAAGTTCTCATACGGTAAAAAGAAGCTCGATTATCTTCTGGACCATCATGAAGAGTTAATGGAAAAAACACGGAAAGTTGAAAAACAGAATATCGACCCTGAGTTAGAATATGAAATTTCTCATAAGAATAATAAATAAGTCCCAATATTAAGTTCATTGGATTACTTCTCTCATTCTCCTGCTCTTTCCTTGAGCTTAATGCCACTGGATTATCAGGAATGGTTGTATATAATAAATTTATGGAAGGGAAGAAGGTTGGGATTTTGCCGTATTAAGTATAACAGCTGACATTAATCTGGGTTTATATTTGTTAGTTTTCGTACGCTTTGGCATTCCATAATGTTAATGCTAAAATAAAAGAAAATGTTGAAGCACCAATCCAGAAAATGCTCGACGGGAAAAAATGATAAACTACAGATCCATTAATTAAAGTTTTATTATTCCCAATTAGATAACCGCTTACAATATCCTGAATCCCTGCCCCTACATAACTCGCTATTCCAACAATTCCAAGTACTGCACCGGCTGCTTTCTTGGGCGCAAAATCAATGGCCATTAATCCGGCTAAAAAGCAGACCTGTACCCCGATTGAAAGACCAAAGAAAATCATAGAGACAACATCAATCCATGGTTGGTTAGCTGGATTGAATAGAAATATTGATAGTGAAATTGCATTCATTATTCCGAAGATAAGTACCGGTACATTTCTTCGCCCATTAAATAATTTATCTGTTATCAATCCTGATAAAAACGTTCCGACGATTGCGGATACTGAACTTATTGATATAATTGAACTGGCTTCTACAGCAGAGTATCCTTTATGAGTCTGTAGAAAAAATATTCCCCAGCTGTTGATGGAATATCTTGCCACATAAATCAGCGAACTTGAGAGCGCTAGGATCCAAATAACCGGATTCTTTAATAGACCAAACTGGAGTGAAGATATCGAATTCTCTTCCTTTGATGAATCGACCTGTACTTTTTTATAAACCTCTATCTTGGGGAGTCCCTCAACTTCCGGAGATTCATATAGGAAACGCAAAATCATCATCGAAGCTATCAAGCCTATAATTCCTGCCGCTTCAAATCCCATCCTCCATCCGGCTATACTTACAACAAAGGCAGTAAATATAAACGTGAGCGATTCACCGAGATTGTGGCTGGTGCTCCAGAATCCCCAGTATGTTCCTCGTTCCTTGTAGCTGAACCAACGTGTTATTCCTTGAGCGCATGGAGTGGCTCCCATTGACTGAAACCATCCATTTAATCCCCATAGTATTATAAAAGCATAAAACCCATGGTAAAAACCGAGTATCAGATTAATAATAGCGGAAATTAGGATACCGGTTGCCATAAAACGACGAATGTTTGCTCGGTCAGTTAGAAATCCATTTATGAATTTCCCAACAGCATAAGTGAAGAATAATGCCGAACCGATGATCCCAATCTGCGCTTCAGAAAATAATCCCTCATCAATTATCGGTTTTTTCATTACATTGAAGCTTAGCCGACAGATATAATACATGCTGTAACCGATAGTTGTTGTTAAAATAACCGACCAACGGTGCCTCTTGTAAAGCTTATCTATTTCAGATTTATCCTTTTTCTGTTCGGTGGGTGTCGAGGGTTTATAAAAATTGACTAGATTCTTTACCATTATTTATCGGAAACCGCCTTCTAATTTTACATCTTACATAACATGTAAAATAGCTAAATTTAACTCAAATCAAAATATCGGCCTTTCCCTTCATTAAAAAAGATGTAGTTCCTTTTCCATTCTTTTAAATGCTCCTTCGTATCTATATTGTCTTTATCATTACTGGCAGTTACTGCAACTTACTCTTACCAATCATTCTACCTGCTGGAAATAATTATTAATCTTGTTAAGATATTTAATTAATAGAATCTACTTATATTATGATCAGGACTATCTTTATTTTTACCATCATTTTCGTATTAACACTGATGAATTTAGCATCACCCGTTAAAAAGAAATCCAACTTAATTTCATGTTCCTACTTTCCTGTAAATAAAAATATTACTCTTGTCTATGGATCATCTTTTGGAGAGAGTTTTACACAATATTTTGAAGATGGTGGATTTACTGTAAGTTCAAGAAAAGGTGATAAATTTAAATTTAAACAATCATTGATAATACAAAATGACGGCGTTTATGTAAAAGAAGTGTATGAACATTTAAATATATTTCTGTTTATAAAAAAAGATGAAACAAATACTTATGAAAAACCTTTGTTTCGATTTCCGCTTCCATTATCACCGGGTATGGAATGGAATTGGGAGGGAGACGAATGTTGCGACGGCACAACCTCCAGGATAAAAGTTACCGGAAAAGCATTTGATATAGAATCAGTCAATACAAAGGCCGGTACCTTCGATGCAATTAAATTAGAATCAACTATCGAGGGCGCATCCAATTCAAAAAATCATGTTACTGAATGGTATGCTGAAGGTATGGGGTTAATAAAAGCCAAAATAATTATTGACGGCGGTGGTATAATGGGAATTCTCAGGGACGTTCTCGGATATGGAACTATCGAATTTGAATTAAAAGAAATCAGGAAAGATAAGTCTGACTTATAAAGGTTCTTGGTTACCTGACTCTATTAAAGTAAGCTAATCCCCTGACGATCTTTCGCATTTTCTTTAAGAACTTCATCAGCTGGTAATCAAATCTGAATCTCAGTTCTTCACTTCTATCCTTTCATTGCCTCTTTTACCCTTTCTGGATTCATAGGTAGTTGCATCACCCTTGCACCGCTTGCATCATAAATTGCATTTGCAATTACAGCCCCCATGACTACTATCGCTGGTTCACCACCCCCTTGTGGATCTTCATTCTTTTTATCCATTATTTCGGTTTCAATTTTGGGCAGCCACGAAAAACGGGGTATTTCGTATGTATCAAAATTTAAGTCCAGTATTTCGCCCCCCTTGAAATGGATATCTTCTTTAAGTGCGTAACCAAGACCCATTGTAATACATCCTTCCATTTGGATTTTCGCACCTTCTGGATTAATTGCCAGTCCCATATCCTGAACACATGTAACCCGCTTTACTTTTACTTCACAGCTGGCTTTATTTACTTCAACTTCAGCAATAGCAGCAACATAAGTCCCGGCATCTGTTGCACAGGCAACCCCAAAACCTCTTCCGCTGGGTGATTTTGCAGGTTTCCATCCGAATTTGTCAGCTGCAGCTTTTAGAACAGCCTTCATTTTTTCATCGCTTAAATTTTTTAACCGGAATTCAAGAGGATCAATTCCAGCTTTAGCTGCCATAATATCTATTTGAGACTCTCTAGCAAATGTATTTGTATTGTTACCCGGAGCTCTCCAGGGTCCTGTAGCAAATGGATGTGCGCTAGGTTCGCCATCCCAACCTGAACCATAAACTGTTGTCTTGGTATTAGATATATTATAAAATTCAGCTGCCCCTCTTTCACCTGCAAAATATTCATCATAATTCCAGAAAGTAATTTTACCTCCTTTGTCTACTCCCGACCTTATCTTTACTATAGCTGCAGGACGAAATGTATCAAAGAAAAATTCTTCTTTCCGCGTCCTCTCTACCTGAACCGGTTTACCTGTTAATTTAGCAAGACGTGCAGCTTCTATTATTTGCATATTACTCGATTTACCACCAAACCCGCCACCTACAAATGCTGGGATTATACGTACATTTTTCTCTGAAATACTTAGCGCCTCGGCAACTTCTTCCTTGGCTCTGAAAGGTGTTTGGGTCGAAGCCCATATAGTTAATTTTTTCCCTTCAAAGTTCGCCACCGCTGCATGCGGCTCTATCGGTGCATGGGCTTTGTAACCATCAAAATATGTTTTGTCAAAGACATCAGATGAATGTTCTTCACCGTTTTTCAAGTCCCCTTCAGACTTAACCACCTTGCCTTTCGAAGCATTTTTTAGCAAATGATCAAAAATATTTTTATCCGTGAGATCGGATTTGGGAATATCAAACTTCGCTTTAATTTTTGATAAAGACTCCTCTGCAACATCTGGATATTTATGTAGTACGGCAATTAAATCGCTTGAACCTCCTTATTTTTCTTTACTTCGGAAAGATCGACCTCGGCCATTTTTGCACCGTGTGCCGGCAGTCTTAATATTTTTGCATATAACATTCCCGGAAGTTGTATATCTGCAGAATATTTTGCTTTGCCCGTAACCTTTTCTTCTCCATCCCTGCGTAAATATGACTTACCTATTATTTTGAATTCGTTTGGCTTTTTTACTGTTACTGTTTCGGTAAGCTGCTTTTTTATTTTCTTACCTTTTGCTAGTTGAGCATAAGTTATTCTTTTTGATTTATTATTCTTATCGAATACAATGCCATTATCAATAGTAAGATTTTTTATAGGTATCTTAAGTTCTTCCGCTGCAATCTGCAGCAGAACTATTCTCCCTTCTGCACCGGCTTTTCGCAATGGAGGACCAAAAAAACGGGTGCTCATCGATCCAAAAGTCCCCATATCCCATGGACAAAGATCGGTATCTCCCATTACCATGTCAACATTATCTAATGTAACGTCAAGTTCATCAGCAAGCATTTGGGCTAATGAGGTTATTACTCCTTGCCCCATTTCAATTTTACCGGTGAAACATGTTACCCGCCCATCCTCTCCTATTTTTAAAAAAGCATTAAAATCAGTTGGCAGACTATGATCCGGTCTCTGTTGTGCAAAGACAGACATGTCTTTAAGAGTAAAAAGGATAAATATTCCCCCACCGGCAATTTTGAAAAACTCTCTTCGGTTAATCTGAAATTTTGGAGTATTATCCTGAAAATCAATATCCATATATTTATCGTCTTTCATTTTAATGTCCTCCTTTCATTTCTTTTGCAGCTGACTGAATAGCTTTTATTATCCTTGCATGGGCACCGCATCGGCATAAATTATCATTCATATTCTCAATAATTTCTTCTTCCGTAGGCTCAGGAATTTTCCTTAATAAAGAATAAGCATTCATAATCATTCCTGGAGTGCAGTAACCGCATTGCATTCCATCATGTTCTTTAAAAGCTTTCTGAAGCGGATGCAGTTTGTTGTTTATTGCTAATCCTTCTATTGTAACAACTTCCTTACCTTTTATTTCTTTCACTGCTGTTTGGCACGATCTAACCGCCTCTTGGTTAACAAGAACTGTGCAGGCGCCGCAAAAGCTTTCACCGCACCCAAACTTTGTTCCGGTTAAACCCAGATCGGTTCGTAATACCCATAAAAGCATGCGATCACTATCTATAGTTAGCTTTATAGGTTTACCGTTTAATTTGAATTGGATTTGTTCGATCATCGCAGATATTCTCCCAAAAATAAAAACGAATAATTAATTTAAGCAGTTCAGAAGAGTCTTTCCTCTCCTGCTGTTGAAAAATTACTACATAAAATAAATATAAATAATCGTAGCTCAAAACCACATTCTCACAATTATTATGTAAACCCTGCCAGTAAGAGCTTACTTTGCACGAACCAATTATTTTTTATTTATTTTATTAACATTCCAACCGCTGATAATTAATCGTGGCAAATGTTTTTCCCCGGGCATTTTAAATGTTCCGGTAATATTTCTTGTTGAATGTGGCAAAAGGGATATATAATTATCAGTCCAATAAATAGGTAAAAAGGATTTGCCTGTTTTCTGATCAACAACTTTCAATTCAATAAAAAAAGCAATCTTGTCGGAATTATTTGATAATGTAACATAAATATTTTCATCGCCCTTCCTTGTGCTGTATTTTTCAGAATAATTAACTGTGGTCTTCGGTAAATCATTAATTTCTTTAAGATCCGCATAAGATACCATAGGAGTGTAAAACCATTTAGAGTTTATGAAGTCTAGACTATCTTCATTTGATGAAACCCAATAAAAATTGTCACTTATTTTCTTATCCGAATCATCCTTTAAATCTAAATTGATGAAGAACAATTTTGAAATGTTATTTAATCGGGGAAGATCGATTATTTTTTTAGAACTATTTTCCTCAATCGAAAATTCTTTCTCTTTCTCGTAAATAACTTTAGAATTTGCATCAAATATTTTAATAGTCGATTTTAATCCACTGTAATTTTTATAGTAATCATTCACAGCATAAATATTTTTATCTTTATAATTATAAACTAAATTAAGAGGTTGGCATCCTTTCATCGCTCCATAGAATGCTCCATTTGGCATTAAGTAAGAATCAAATAATTGCCAATAGATTTCCGGGAAAGCTGAATTGAATTTCCATTGTATAACCCCTGTCGAATTAAACTTATTCACACCAAATGATTCAAACATTGGACGCATCGCTTCATAATTTGACATTTGAGATTTAATGGCAAACTCTTCTACCGATGAAGCTTTCCCATATCTCTTATTAAATACATGAATATATCTGTCTAAATTTCCAAATTCGTTCTTTCCACAATGATAATTCCATACGCTGTCTATTGGCCATAAATCTTTTTCTGGCAGCATTTTCTTTAGACTTTCGATCGGCGGAACCTGTGGACCTGGTCCTGTTTCTGTATTAAAGCCATATGCACCGCCATGTGTGGTGTCCACATACCAATATCGGGGAGGTTCGTAAAGATAAGGACCTAACATTTTTACTCTTGGTGCATCATAAATGCCTTCAACATTTTCATCTTTTGTAAATTTGATCCCGGCGGCAGATAATAACCTGGGACGGGTTGTATCTGTTCTATTTAAATATTCAGTTATCTTTTTCATTAATTCCGGATTTGGATATTTGTCACTCCCTAAAACCCATGCAAGAATACTGGGATGGTTTCTTAACCATATCACTTGTCGATTAAACGCCAGGGATTGTAGCTCAATGTCCTTGGGCAGGCTGACACATGAATATTGAGTTTCTTCCCTCCCGCAGTATTCTTTCCAGTCCCATTGACAGCTCCATCCGGTCATTATCAATATTCCATTTTCATCCGCGGCATTATATAAAGTTTCATCCTTCCCCCAAAATCCTTCCAACCTTAAAGTATTCAAATTCATTTGCTTTGCATATTTAACTTCAGCTCTCACCTTTTCATCGCTGTCATTCAATAATAAATCATCAACCCACCCGGCACCTTTTATAACTATTTTTTTACCATTAATCTTGTATCCCCTGTCTCCTTTTTCATTAATAAAATCCGCCACTTCCCGTATTCCAAATTTTATGTTCTGCTTATCCGAGATTTTGTTCTCGGCATCCGCTTGAATTGTTAAAGTATATAAATATTGATTCCCCATATTATTCGGCCACCATAAATGCGGGTTGGATAATCTTAGATTTGAATCATCGAGGGGAGATATACTAAACTCAAATTCACTATTGGGTTCAATTGTAAAAATCTTTGAAAATATTTTGTTTGTCTTGAACGATCCTTTAACTACAATTTTTACATTCTGATTAGAATAATTTTTTAATGTTCCAGATATAGTTAATTCCGCTTTATCTAAAGTTATTTCGTTGATTTTAGTCTTGATAAATACATCATCTAAAGAAACTTCTCCTGTTTTTTTTAACTTAACCCCACGCCAAATTCCCATACTGTGATCTGGAGGTGGGGGATTCCAATCAACAAATCCTATCGTTAAATCTCCTGGTTTCGGAGGAAATATTTCAATTGCAATAACATTTTTCCCTTTAATTATATAGTTGGTAACATTAAAAGTATATATTCCAAAAGGTCCTTCAATAATATCCTTCCCGGCAAGCTTTTTTCCATTTAACCACAAATCGGCTTTATAATTTATCCCTTCCAAAGTCAATTGGTAATTATTCCTATTATTGGTTTCCTTTATGTTAAATTCTTTTCTGTACCACCAGGGAAATTGAAAAGGTTCTTGAGAAATATTTGAAAGATTTAAACCAGTGTATGGGTTCTTGTATAATCTATTTTCTACTAAAGCAGCCAGGATTGTTTTAGGAATATCTGTTCTATAAATATTACTTAAGATAATTCCTGGTTTTGATATTGTACTTCCATCAGCATCGGCTTTTTGTGAAGAAAAAATTATCCATCCCTTGTTTAGATCAATATTGCAATTATCTTGACCCTCAGCATCATATATTGAAAAAGATAAGACTACTGCTAAACAGATAAAAATAGTTTTCATATTAAAAACTTTTTATGTTAGAAAAACATAAAGGTTGGATTAATAAAACGCAAGGAAGATTGTGTGAATTATGAAGGAAACTCTTAAATTTAATAAGGACTCTCTAAATAATGTATTTGAAATATGTCTATCAGTAGAATTATCAAGTGTTTCCTCCTTATTCCTTTAATTATTACCACATCTGGGATTACGGCTCAGCAGGATGTGCCTGCTTTAATTCCACTGCCGCAAAAGGTAAAGTGGGGTTATGGTAAATTTCTATTTTCTGAAAAAACCATTATTTCATTAAAGGATATTAACCTCCGCAACTATTTCATTTCTCAGATTAAAACTTTAACAGGTTTGGAAATAGTTTCAGAACTTGACTCTAAGAATAAAAATATTGAGCAGGTTACTTTTATAGTTGATGAAACAATCAGCAAATCAAACAGGGGAGCTTATACTATTTCTGTTTTACCCCACCTTTTGATTATAAAAGGGCGGAAGGTTTATTCAGGGAAATGCAGACAATATTTCAACTTTTTCCTTCTTCAGTAAAAGCTGCTAAAAATGAAAAAAATATAGGAATTCCTTGCTGTGAAATCTCAGATGAGCCTTCTTTCAGCTGGCGCGGTCTCAATTTGGATTGCTGCCGCCATTTTATGTCTAAAGATTTTGTTAAAAGATATATTGATATTCTTGCTTACTATAAATTTAATGTTCTCCACTGGCATCTTACAGATGACCAGGCATGGCGGATCGAAATAAAAAAATATCCAAAACTTACTCAGGTAGGTGCATGGCGAGTAGAATCAGATGGATCGGTATATAGTGGATTTTATTCTCAGGAAGATGTTAAGGAAATAGTCTCCTATGCCCGAATTAGATTTATTACTATTGTGCCGGAAATTGAAATGCCTGGACATAGTTTGGCTTCACTTTCAGCATATCCCGAAAATTCGTGTAGTGGTGGTCCTTTTAAACCTGCGAACAGTTTTGGAGTTTTTAAAGATATTTATTGTGCTGGGAGAGATTCTACATATATCTTTATTCATAACGTTCTTGATGAAATCACTCAGCTCTTTCCGGGGAAATTTATACATATCGGTGGGGATGAAGCTCCAAAAAATCTCTGGAAAGAATGCCCTATATGTCAGGCTAAAATGAAAACTGAAGGGTTAAAGGATGAAAATGAACTGCAAAGTTATTTTATAAAAAATATATCAGCTTATCTTACCGATAAAGGGAAAAGTGTAATAGGATGGGATGAGATTCTCCAGGGAGGTCTTGCTCCGGGTACTATTGTGCAGTCTTGGCAAGGTTTTCAGGGAGCAGTTGATGCAGCAAATCTTGGGCATTACACAATTTGTTCACCGGAATCGTTCACCTATTTTAACACTTCACCTGAAAATCTTGATTTGCGAAAAGTTTATTCATTTAATCCAGTTCCCGATACACTTCCTGAAAATAAAAAAAATTATGTGTTAGGCGGCGAAGTTAACTTATGGACAGAATACATCAAACAGGAGAATGTTGATGAAAATTTGTTTCCCAGGATGCTGGCGTTAGCAGAAGTATTCTGGTCCAACCCGCAAAATAAAAACTTTGATGAATTCTACTCAAGAGTTAAAAAATCGTATGCTGATCTAAGATCCATGGGAATTAAATATGGAAGGGAAGCGAAATCTTTTACTTATAATATTACCATCGATAAAATTAAAAAAGAGTCTGTTGTTAATGTGGTAAAACTGCAGGACAATATTGAAATACGATATACTGTTGACGGCACTATACCTGATTCAAATTCACATTTATATTTGGACACATTGAAAATTAGTAAACCTTTAGTTTTGAAAATAGCAGCTTTCAATGCTTACTATATTACGGGTGTTGCTCTTACTTTGAAATTTGTAAATAACATGGCATCCGGATCAAAAATTACTATCTCAAATCAATATGCTGAACGATATAATGGGGGAGGAAAGGAAGCTTTGATCGATGGAATTAAAGGAACTACAAATTTTCATGATGGACTTTGGCAGGGCTATGAAGGAGTAGATTTTGAAGGCACAATTGATTTAGGTGAATTGAAAGAAATTCATTCTGTCGCACCAACCTTTTTATTCAACCAGGATTCATGGATATTCCTTCCGGAGAAAGTCGAAATATCTTTATCAGAAGATAATATTGCATTTAATAATATTAGAACAATAAATAACGATATACCCCAAAAGAGCACTGAAGTTTTAATTAAGGAATTTGCCGCGTTATATAATAAAGAAAAAGCCAGATATATAAAAGTAAAAGCATTGAGCATTAAAGAATGTCCGGATTGGCATTCCGGTTCAGGTGGTAAGGCATGGCTTTTTATTGATGAAATTTTAGTAAAATAAGTGTACATTAAATTTGTCTCTCCAAAAAACCATAGCAGATTTCTATTGAGGATCAATGGTACACGAATTCAATCCCTTATCGTTATTTAATTCCTTATATTATTTTTATAATAAATATTTTTCAGAATTATTCAGGAATAGAGGATATGGAAAGAGTTCTTACCAATGTAGCAGTTTCCGTACTTTTTATTATGTTATTTGCAGGGTGGGGGGCAACAGGGCATAAAATTATAAATGGCCAGGTAACAGTATGTTTTCCTTCTTCAATGAATTTCCCTGCTACTTGGAGCCCTTTTCTTGTAGCCCATGCTTCGGATCCCGATAATAGAAAGGGAAGTGATCCTACTGAATCACCAAGACATTTTATAAATATTGAAAATTATCCTGAGTTTGTGAATGGATATATTAATCAAAATTATGATTCAAATGTAACTGCACACGGGTCATCCTGGGTAATTGATCAGGGTATTGTTCCATGGGCTATAATGCTATGGGAAGATTCATTAAAACGTGCATTTCAGTCAGGGAACTGGCCGATGGCAATGCAGTTGTCTGCAGATCTAGGTCATTATGTCGGTGATGGACATCAGCCTCTTCATTGTACAAGGGTATATGATACGGATTTATTCGGAAAAAGTGGTATTCATTCAAGATATGAAACTACATTGGTGGGTCAATATCAAAATCTCATTGTATATACAAATGATTCAGCTTCTTATGTTAGTGATATTAACAACTTCGTGTTTGATTTTGTCTATTTGAGTAATAAAGACGTTGATACTGTCTTATTGGCAGATAGTATTGCACAGGTTTTTGCCGGTTCAACCAAAGGGACTGTTTATCTTCAGAAATTCTGGGATGGATGCGGTTACCAGATTATACAATTAATGAAAAATGCTTCCCTGGCAGTTGCCGATCTTATTTATACAGCTTGGGTTGATGCCGGCAGTCCTAATCCGAATGCTACTAATCCAGTTGAATTAACTTCTTTTACGGCTAGTCCTTCATTGGGCCAGGTTACTCTTAACTGGAGAACGGCTACTGAAAACAACAATAGAGGTTATGAAATTCAAAGAAAGGTTGATGGCAATAACTGGATTGTCTTAGGATTTAAAAATGGAAATGGTACAACAACTAATACTTATAATTATTCCTTTACCGATAATATTTCAGGTCTTAATGCCAAAACATTATCTTATCGTTTAAGACAGGTAGATTTTAATGGTCAGTATCAATACAGCCCTGTTGTACTTGTAGATAATTTAATTCCTGAGAACTATAGTATGTCGCAGAATTTTCCGAATCCGTTTAATCCTTCTACTATAATTAAATATCAGGTGCCACAGAATTCATATATTACCCTTAAGGTATATAATTCATTAGGACAGGAAGTAGCAGCCTTGGTAAATGGTATGGTAAATGCTGGTTCCTATGAAGTTCAGTTTCAATCTTCTGGTTTATCCTCTGGTGTTTATTACTATGTAATAAAAGCAGGAGAAAATTTCGTACAGACAAAGAAGATGATCTTAATGAAATAAGAGTCGCTGGGGATCTAATTTAAAACTAAAAACCTCAAATCTTCGCCTCTCACTTAGATTTGAGGTTTTATTTAAAAGACGAAATCCTTATATGTATGTTATTTTAATAACATTAACTTTTTAACTGCAAGGAAAGCCTTTGTCCCATCAGTCGGACTTATTACTAAACGGTAAATATAAACGCCGCTTGCTAAATTACTACCATTAAATTCCACACTATAATTTCCCTGTTCCTTAATTCCGTTTATAAGTGTTTTAACTTCTCCTCCAAGCATATCAAATACTGCAAGTGTTACTACAGAACTTTTAGGAATTTGATATCTTATTAGAGTGGAAGGATTGAAAGGGTTAGGATAATTTTGGCTTAACTCAAAATCAGAAGGGGCTGCATTAATTTCTACAATATTTGAATACCCGCAATTGCCATTATTATCAATTTGTTTTAAACGGTATTGAAAATTAGACCCGCCTGTTAAATTATTATCGACGTATATATAGTGCTTGGGAGAATTGCTGTTTCCATTCCCGGACACAAACCCAATTTCCTGCCAGTTGTTGTCTGATTTTCTTTCAACATTAAATCCATGGTTATTTGATTCAGTCGCCGTAGACCAATTTAATTCAACACCCGACGGTATAGACTTTGCCGAAAAAGTAGTTAATTCAACCGGTAAACTCCCATTATCATTTATAACTGCCCTGAATTCATAGTCGATATTAGTTACAGAACTCCATGATGTACCGTTATAACTGAATGACCTTTTTCCCAAAGCTGCATTTGAATTAATGATATTAACACTTCCGGAGGGGACAGTAAATCCGATAAAGAAATTTCCTGAAAGGTCAGTTAGTTGAGATGCAAAAGGTCTAAGGTCTACCACTGTCATTGGGTATGGATTTAATAAAGTAGCTGATGGAGTAACAAAAAACGGAGTAATTAAATCTGTACCCGGCTTACCGGTGCCATCATCAGACCATACATGAAAAAGCATTTGACTATTTACGAAATTTGGATCGGTATAATTTCTTATTAAGGCGCTTACTAAAGTAAAAGTACTGCCGGATGGTGATGTCATTTCTACTGAAGCTCCGGAGGTAGATGCAAATTGAGATACTCCGTCAACAGCACTATTATCATAATTGAGGTATGTTCCTGCAATATAATAATTCGGCTGGGCTTTGGATGTGTCACTACAATTTTGAGTGGTTGAACAATCGGTTGCCCCGATTTTATAATATACCAAAGTACCAGCTGGCTGATTCGGAATAATAAATGTATAATTATTACCAACGATAGAAGAGGGATTTACAATAGTAGTGCTTGAGGATCCTGTTTTATAATAAAGTGCAGCAGATTGAACTCCGGTAGCATCAAAAATTTGGGAACTTATTGTTTCATTGCTTTGGCTGCCTTGATAAAACACAGGACTTTGAACTACAATAAAAGGAGGAGAAACATCAGTGGGTAATCCGATTATTTTAAAGTCATCGATATACATCCCGGCATATTGGATGTATTGATCGCTCTGTAACCGAATTCTGGCAAGTACATTTGAATTACCGGCAAAACTGCTAATATCATATTTAAGTAAAGTCCAGCTACTGAGTGTACCATTGAATGAGTCTATTTTATACCAGGTATTTCCGTTGTCAATTGAAACTTCTAAATAAGTATAATCAAAACCCTGTTCTAGAACATACTGTGTATTAAAATCAATTTCGGCACCCTTATATGACGACAAATTTACGCCATGAGCCATGGTTGCTGATATATTTTGATTTTCCAGATAGGCTCCGGAACTATTAGCAGTTGTTAGTGAATTATTAGGAGAGCATGATAGGGAAGTGGTAAGCTCCCATGTCCCCTGTAATGTCCAGTTTCCCGTTCCGGATTCAAAATCATCAGAAAATACAACTGTCTGAGCATAACTTCCATTAATTCCCATATTAAAAGCAATGAATAATATAGTAACTATTGAAAGAAATGATATCTTCGATCTATTTAGAAGGACAGACTGTGAAGGTAAAGAACGATTCCTAATTATGTTTTTCATATAATAATGAATCTCCTTTTAAATAAAAGAACTGTTATTTTAGCTTAAAACGTAACTTTATCTATCAATGAATTTCTAAGAAAAAATAATAACTGAATATTTTAATAATTTTTATTGCTAGACATATATAAAATATATAATTAAATGATTTATGTCAAGTTTTATAGCATTAAAAAACTATAATCTTATAATATGAAATTGAATAACCGACTATATCTTATGTAACATATTAAGCTTCCCTTCCCCTCTTTCTCTTTTATATAAGATTCTATTTTAATAATATCATCTTCTTTGATTTAACAAAATTTCCCGATTCTAATTTGTAAAAATATATCCCGCTAGGTAGTGATTCCGCATTATAGATTGGCCATGAATTAAATATTAGTATAGGTCAGATTAAGTCATTAGTCAAAAATGTATTGCTTTCCATAAAGAGTTTATTCTTAAGTCTAATAATAAAAAACAATGGAAGTGCATCGTATTTTTGTGAAAACGGTTGGATAGTCTAAAAAATTCCATGTTCAAGAAAAATAAAACTCTCGATTATTTCAAATATTTCTATATATTTGATAACGTAAATAGGTGGATTATTTAATTCCGTATAAGCTAAATTATTTATAGTGTTATGAAAAAATACCTTGTGATTTTCTTTAT
>JARLHD010000125.1 GCA_031292435.1 Ignavibacteriaceae bacterium | reverse complement strand
GGTCTATCTTTCTGGACCTGGACTGGTCAATCCTTTTGAACCTGGGTGGGCAATCTTTCTGGACTTAATTCAATTTAACTGGTCAATACTTCTGGTCCTCGACACCTCACCAATTGCCTTTCTTTCCATTATTCTTTAAGTTGAAATATGTAATGTATTCAGTCCTATAAACAATAACTAACATTATCATATTAGCCCTAATGCAGAAACCTAACCTCAAATCTTCTCACAAAGCCATTCCCGATTACTATTCCCTTAATGATCTAAATTAAAAAAGGTCTTTATGAAAAACTTTTTATTAAATATTGTAATCATTATTATTTCAATATCCTTATTCAGCTCTTGTAAAAAAGAAGACATAGCAACATTAATAAATGAAAGTAATATTAAATATCATCATAACGACTACAATGGTGCTCTGTCTGATCTTAACAAGGCACTCGTAAGTAATCCAAAGATTTTCTGGGCCTATCATGTCCGTGGGAATGTTAAATATGTCCTCAAAGACTATACTGGAGCAATTCAGGATTATACAAAAGCTCTGGAACTTAACCCCCACAGTATTATTGAATATTGTGATCGGGGTAATGCTAAAAGGAAACTGGGAGATTACTCTGGCGCTATTATGGATTATAACAAATCAATTGAAGTTTACCCGTATTATACCGAGGCATATTATAATCGGGGTGTTGCAAAAGATAGCCTTAAAGACTTTCAGGGTGCTAAAAAAGATTATGATAAAGAAAAAGAAATGAACTCCACTGGTTATATAACTACTTATAGTTATATGGGTCGTATCCATTTAAAATTAAAAGATTATCTGGCAGCTATACATGATTTTGATTTGGCAATTGATATGAAACCTGGGGATGATTCCTCATATTATTATCGTGGTAATTCTAAAATTCAAATTGGCGATAAAACTGGCGCCTGCGCTGACTGGACTATAGCTGCTAACCTGGGCATAACAAAAGCCAGGGATTATATTAAACAATATTCTAATTGATTAATAGATACATATATCATTAATCTCTTTCGAATTATACCCCCCTTAATGATCTGGCATAATTGATATTCAATTGAATATCAATTATGTTTAACTGTACCTATGAATATAGGTAAATATGAACACGCAATGATTCCAATGATCATATAATTTAACATCTGAAATAATATGGAGTCCTGAATGAAAAACTTATCCGTAATTATCTTGATACTGTTATTCCTTTGTTATAATGCTGTTTCATATGCACAATGGGTTCAGACCAGCAATCCGTTTGGTGCCGGTGTAGTCCGCTTAGTGGTAAGCGAACCTGATATTTTCGCTGGTACTAATAATGCTGGAGCATTTCTTACAACTGACAATGGAACAAACTGGCTGCCTGTAGGTCTTGATAGCAGTGTTATTTATGCTGTTGCTGTTAGTGGCACTAATATCTTTACTGGCACAAATAAAGGTGTGTCTTTAACTACCGATAATGGATTAATTTGGACACTTGAGAATAGTGGGCTCCCTGGGAATCTTTTTGTTTATGATCTTGCTGTCAGTGGAATTAATATATATGCTGGTACTGATCAGGGTGTATGTCTTTCTGTTAACAACGGATCAAATTGGAATCAAATAAATAACGGTCTGATCGCCTCTAATATCAGCGCTCTTGCTGCCAGTGGAACTAATATAGTTGCAGGTTCAGCTAATAAAATATATCTCTCAACTAACAGCGGATCGAACTGGACACAATTAAATAATTCTATCTCTAGTCCTTTTGTTGATGCCCTTATTATCAGTGGAACTAATGTCTATGCAGGCACTGATGGCAGTGGCGTTTATCTATCAACAGATAATGGAACAACATGGGCCCAGGCAAACAATGGTCTCCCTAATAATTCTCATGTTCATTCTTTTACACTGAATGGAACTAATGTATTTGTCGGTACTGATAATGGCGTATATCTAACTACTGATAATGGCACTAGCTGGAAACAAGCAGGTCTGGCTACTGGTGTTTATTCTCTCGTAATTAGACAAACCAATATTTATGCTGGAACAAGTGGCGCAGGTGTTTGGAAACGACCTCTCTCTGAATTTACAGGTGTCTCTGATGAAATAAATAATAGACCACAGGATTATTCTCTTTCTCAGAATTATCCTAACCCCTTTAATCCGGGTACTATTATTACCTATTCATTACCATCTGCCTCTAATGTTAGGCTAATCGTATATAATACATTAGGACAATCAGTGAATACTCTTGAATCCGGATATAAGAATGCTGGTAAATATTCCGTTAACTTTAATGCCTCTGATCTTCCAAGCGGCATATACTTCTATAAACTGGAAGCAGGACAATTCTCCCAAATCAAAAAAATGATCCTCATAAAATAAGAATGATCGGGGAGTGTCTAACCTTCATTCATGATCTGACTTAATTGATATTCACTTGAATATCAATTAAGTTTAATTGTATATATGATTATATTTTGCAACGGTGAGCAGGTAAAGATTCCCATTATTTAATTATACTACCTTCAAACTTTATCGGAATACTAAATGAAATATTTAGTCATCTTGATCATACTTCAGTTCTCATTCCTTTCCAATGGAAATCTACATGCTCAGGACTCCACCGGCTACTTCCTAAAACTTCAATCAGGAAGAGTAATTTACGGTAACCTTGAATATATCATTCCTCATATCGGTGGGGATTGTGTCAAAGTGAATGATACCTCCTATTATACCCGTGATATTGCTTCATTCAAATGCTCCTGGGGTTACTTTGCCAAGTTTCATCCCGATTCATTATCTGATAAAGTTGAAATCTACAAAAGATCAAAAGAAGGTAAACTTGAATTCTATTCTGGCAAGTCTACCCTTTATAGCAGCGCTGGAGGGAATATGGGTCCCATGGCATATGACTATCATGACAATTATTATACAAAGGATAAAGTTCACCTGATTATCGCCAATTATGATAATTTAAGTAAATCATTAAGCAATAATCCGGTTAGTATGGATTTCCTTCAGCAATATAAAGATGACCGTTACCTGGCTTGGGGATATTTGGCCACAGGAATTCTTAGCGCGGTATATGGAATATCCGAGCTTGATAATAGCCATTATGTTTCAGGATCAATATTTACAGTCCTTAGTGCTGTTGTATTCTATCTATCGGTGAACTATTACAACGCACAGGATACCTCTCTTAAGAACGCCATAAATGCATATAACCAATAATCGTTGGAGATTAACTTATAATATATAATTAAATATTAGATCAATATTTAAGGAATTATATAATGAATAAAACAGCTTTAATCACTGGAGCCACTAGCGGCATTGGATACGAACTTGCTTACGTTCATGCAATACATGGTGGCAATCTAGTATTGGTAGCCCGCAGCAAAGACAAACTTGAACAGCTAATGCTAAATCTGGAAAATAAATACTTTATCAACGTTTATATTATTGAAAAAGACCTCTCGCTTAAAGATTCCGCCAAAGATGTGTATGACGAATTAATCAAAAACAATATTACAATTGATTATCTTATCAACAACGCAGGCTTTGGTGACTTTGGTTTCCTTGTCAACAACGATTGGGCAAAGCTGGAGCAAATGATTAACCTTAATATTACCGCCCTTACTCATCTTACTAAATTATTTGTTCCTTACATGATTAAAAAGGGGAGTGGTAAAATTATGAATGTTGCTTCTACCGCTGCATTCCAGCCTGGACCAACAATGGCAGTCTACTATGCAACTAAAGCCTATGTCTTAAGCTTCTCCGAAGCCATAAGTAATGAAGTAAAAAACAAAGGCATTACCGTGACAACCTTATGCCCCGGTCCAACAAAAAGTGGATTTCAGGAAGCAGCCTCTATGAATGAAAGTCGGCTGGTAAAAGGAAGAATCTTAGCCACATCTAAACAAGTTGCAGAATACGGATACAACGCCATGCTCAAAGGTAAGTCTGTCGTAATACCTGGAATTCTAAATAATCTGTTGGCCAATTCAGTTCGGTTCTTCCCAAGATCAGCTGTCCTTAAGATCGCCAGATTCATCCAGGATAAAAGATGATTCTGATTTTATACTTCAGTTCTAAAGTGAATCGTTAATGGTTTGACATTTATCGATATATTTATTTATGTTTATTTGGTTTAATATTAAATAGCAGTTCCTTCTGCCGCTGTTAAATCCTAACTCACATTTATTACCTTCTTATCTAACTTTAGTTCCTCTGAAGGTTTCTCCCCTGTAATCTGTACGCCCTTAATTTCAAGAACACTCTTCGATAAACTTATCATTCCGGCATCAATCTGTGGTTTATCCTTTACTACCTTAATCCCCGATATATATTTATTAGAATACCCAAGTAGGTTTACTTTCAAATAATAATTCCCCTCGGTTACATTGTTCAGTATAAATTCACCTGTAGTTCCGGTCGATGTTCCTCCTGCAAATGATGAATCCTTTTGGCGGTATAAAATAATATTTGCGAATGAAACAGGACTCCCTGATGAAGAGTCTATAATTGTTCCTTTTATGATCCCTTTCTCAAACAAACTCACCGCTAAAACTGGCAGGCTTAATACAATTGATACAATCACTGTAATTAGTAGAAATCTGTATCTCATTTGCTTCCTAAAGTATAATTATTGATATACCAAAAGATACAAGCATTCATTTTTTATTAAAACCCATTTGGTTTAATCGGTTCTAATATTATACAAACGGAAGAGTATCAGTAATAATTACCTGAAATGACCCACTATTTATCATATTTATCGGAAATTATCACCATCATTATGTATATATCTATATAATTCTTTTTGGTATAATCATTGCTATAAATCACGATAACTATTTTTTCCTTCTGTATGTTTTAATCGGTCTTAAGTTCTTTTATTACAAGTAGTTTTATTGTTTCTATTTCCAATTTTCAAAGGAAACCTATTATGAATTGTACTACCATAGATCACAATTATTATAAATGGACAATTAATTCAGGTGATTATTATAGATCATATGAATCAACTGAATCCTATGCAAAGAAATTAGCTGTAAAAAAAGCAGTTAGTAGAATATCGAAGATCTTTCTTTATATGAGTCTGTCCTTCGCCATATTGATCCTCTTCCTTTAGTTTCTTTCCTGATACAAAATCGATACGATAATCCCCTTAATTTTATAGTAATCTGGTTCCCCGATTTATTTAGGATTATTTAATTATACCTTTCTATATATTTACAATACAATTACTTAGGAAAAATTATGCATCGCCTTAATTCACTTGCAATAATTATATTTATCTTCTCTTGCTATGTCTTTGCTCAGGAAACAGCGCAATCATTCCTTACTCTTAAATCAACTGCTGTGGAAGAGTTTCTTGCGAAACACCCCGCTTATGACGGCAGAGGTACAATTATCTTCGTTCTCGATACCGGTGTCGATATGGGTATTGAAGGTCTTACAAAAACCTCCGAAGGCAAAACTAAAGTAATTGATGTACGTGACTTTACCAGTGAAGGTAACCTGCCTCTCTATAAAGCAGATGTCTCAGGAAATAATTTCGTTAATGAAGATATGCACTACTCTGTAAAAGGTGCCGATAAAATTAAATCAAAGGATGGCAAATACTTTATTGGCGCCATAAAGGAAAAGGATTTTATAAATTCGGTCTCTGGCTCTGCTGATCTTAATGGTAATGGTAAAAAGGATGACGTATACCTGTTCATAGTCTATAAAGATGAAAATGGGGATTGGACTTCCTGTTTCGATACAAACCTAAATGGAGATCTTTCTGATGAAAAACCAGTAAAAGATTATCATAAAAATTATGATACATTTAAGATTGAAAATACAACATCGCTTACTCCTTTCACCTTTGCTGTTAATATATTCCCTGATAAAAATATCCTGTCTCTTCATTTCGATGATGGCTCGCATGGTACTCACGTTTCAGGTATTGCAGCAGGATATATGGTCGATAGTTCAAAACTCAATGGCGTCGCACCTGGTGCTAATATAATCAGCCTGAAAATTGGTAATAATAATTATCCTGGCGGAGCTACCGTTACGGAAAGTATGAAAAAGGCATATCTATATGCCGATACTATTTCCAAGCAGCGTAAAGAACCTTGCATTGTAAATATGAGCTTCGGGATTGGTACTGAAATAGAAGGTACATCTGAAATAGAAGTATTCCTCGACAGCCTGATGAAGGAAAATCCCTACCTTTATATCTGTCTCGGTAATGGAAATGATGGTCCGGGTATCTCTTCAGCTGGTCTCCCTTCATGTTCCGATTATATATTCGCTTCTGGAGCAGTTCTCAATTCTGAAATAGCAAGAGATCTGTATGGTGCCCCTCTAACACGTGATGTCATTTTCCCATTCTCTGGAAGGGGAGGAGAGGCTAATAAGCCTGATGTAGTTTCTCCCGGTGCATGTGTCTCAACTGTTCCTAATTTCTCCACGCATGATATGTTCCAGGGAACAAGTATGGCATCCCCATATTCGGCTGGAGTTATGTCTCTGCTTCTTAGTGCATTTATCAAAGAGTACCCTGATCTCAGATTACCATCCCAGCTCTTGTTCAAAATTGTCAGAGAAAGTGCAGTAAAAATGGAGGGTTATACATTTCTCGATCAGGGAGCAGGTTATATAAATGTTATGAAAGCTTATGACCTCCTCAAAAAATATATCGCTGCCGGAGAATTAAAGAAATATGAAAGATATACCGTCGCTTCATTTGCCCCCGGTATGCCTGGTAATGAAGCCCGTAATCTATATATTCGCGATGGTTCATATTTGTCTGGTAAGGAAACCTATAGGTTTTATGTGGACCGCGATGATTTCCAGAAAGTTAAGAACTTCTTTCGTGTATTTAATTTATCTTCTGATTGCGATTGGCTATTGCCTGTTCAGAAAAAGACTTATATCCGGAATGACCAAACAGCAGTTATCAATGTCAACATAGATAAATCAAAATTAAAATCCCCAGGACTTTATTGCGGTAAAATCAAAGCCCTCAGAGATGATAAATCTCAAATGCCTGAGTTCGATTTATATGCCTCTGTTATTATCCCTTATGAATTTACCGCTTCTGATGATTATAAACATGAATGGAATAAAGAAACAATCGAACCGGGTATTCTAAAACGATACTTTATTAAGCTTCCTGCTGGTCAGACTATGATGAATGTTAATCTCTCCGGTATTAAAAATGAATATTCTTTGATAAGGTATCGTTTGTGCAGTCCTGAAGGTCACTTATTGGAAACATCGCCATATGTAAATACAGTTAACAATAATACTGTAGTCGATAAAAACTATTATAACCTCGATCCTGGCGTTTATGAACTAATTGTGGAAGGTATGTTTACTGCATCCTCCGTTTCCTCATATGATCTTGCCATTTCCTTTAACAGCACTCAGAGAATTGACCACAATTCGTTGAACCTTGATAATAATAATATTGAGATAGTGAATTTATTTAACCATCCCCAGACATTTAATATAAAAGGCAGAATATCAGGCTGGCTAAGAACCTTTAAAGCTAATCTATCCCCACATGAAACATATCGGTATCCGGTTAACCTTAAAAAAGGGGAATCTGGGAAGGAATTCGAAATTATTTTAAGTAAAGAGGATTTTAATAAAGTAACCGATTTTACCTATGAAATAGTCGATTCTTCTGGATTTGCAATTGAGAAGGGGGGATTGGATTATCGCACAGGAAAGATAAGTTTAACTTCTATCGAATCTAATAGATCCGATAAAAGTAACCTTCTTCTGATTCCTGCTTTTACAAGTGCTTCTGATAGTATGACAGTCACAATAAATGAAGAAACTTTCTTTGATAAGTTTAGTATCTTTGGAATAGAGGAGGCTTCTTCTGGACTTACACTTTATCCTTCTATTACAAAAATGTTAACTCTTGATTATGTAAAACCGGATATTGAAATACCTGCTGATGCCGTATTTCAGGCAAAGTTATTATTCCAGTCTGCTAATAAAACAATGGATGAATTGCCATTTACAATAAACCAGAATTAGAAATAAATTTTGAATATCTCTGTGAATGGATTATTGCTAAAAAGATTGATTCACGAAATGATAATTTATTAGTTACTGAATTCCTCAATCACTAAATTAGGATTTAAAACTGCTCAATATTTAAGCACAAATCCATTCCCTGGTCGCTAAAAAACTATAACGATGTACCTACCTTTATTCTGAAATTAACAAATATTGCTGTAAACGCAATTCTGTTTGCTTCATCTTTTCCTATTATGGCAGATGGCCCTACCGCTATAGAACTGAATCCCCAGCCGTCAAATACTTTCTGAACTAGTAAGTCTATTACAAATTGAGGATTTCTTATATCACTCTTAGGCATCTCATCCAGTCTGAGATCAAATGTGCTACCTGCTAAAGTTAACTCTCTACCCATGTATCCAAAATGCCATTCGTTCAGATACTTGCCAAAATATACCTTGCCTCTCGTGGACCCCATGATACTTATTGGATATCTGAACTCCCAGTTTACTGATGGTCCTTCTATTATTTTAATATGACTGTTTATTGTATCTGCCCCTATCAGTCTTTCAATTGTATTTTTGTTTAAATGATTAAATACATCAGTATAACTTAACTGTAAAAAGTTCCCGAATGGAATTACATAACTTAATTGATAACCTACTCCTCCTGCATATAGATTATTATTATTATTACTATTTTTAAGACCTGTTAGTGCATTATCAAAACTAAATACTCCACCTGAAAACCCCATTATGTGCATATTTGCTTCTAAAAAATTAGTCTCTAATGGTCCGGAATAAGGAGTCCCCAGTCCTATTGAAATTCCTATATCATTTTTTATTGATATACCGAATCTCTCGCCTCCGAATATTTGCAAAAATGGATTGATATACTGCATTGTAGATGATATCTGGTACGCCGTTGGTGGAGTGAACATCTTCCGTATCTTTAATCTTTCGATTACTCTGGTAAATACACTTCCAAAATTTATATTTTCTTCCAGATTTAACTTAAATGGATATGTTTGTATCTTGGCTCTTGTTTCAGGTTTAAATGCTAAAAAAGGATAAATAACACTCTTGATTGCAACAGTTTGATTATTAGGGTCTCTCAGATCAACAATAATTTCTGCTTTGGGGTCTGGTGGGTCTATAAATACTTCCTGCTGTATCTTTATAAATAAACTATCATCCAGTGGCTCCATTTGATAATAGTTTACTGGTTCTTCTTGTTGAGCACTTATTTTACTTATGCCAACAAGCATAATTATAATCGCTAATAATAAAAACTCTTTATCTTTCATTTGTATCACTTGTTTAATAATTAAAAAATATGTGATTTAATCTGAAACTACAACCATAACTTTAACGTCGTGCATTTCGTCACTAAGTCTTCTACATTATTTTTATCTTATTATTTAGGTTGATTTTAGATAATTTACGCTATTGGATTTTTAAGCAATAATTTGAAGAATATAGACAGAAAAAAAATAGAAAAAGGGATTCACACTATCGCGATTTTCGAAGCCTTTAAAGGTATAATTATTCTAATCGCTGGCTTTGCATTATTAAGACTTGTACATGGTGAACTTCAGATAATTGCCGATAATCTGGTAAAACACTTACATCTGAATCCTGCTCGTCATAACCCCCATATCTTCCTTGATTTAATAGCAGGTGTGAGCGATTCAAAGATTAGACTCCTTGCTTTGTTCGCCTTTTTCTATTCGATCGTTCGGTTCATTGAAGCCTATGGACTATGGCGTATTAAACCCTGGGCAGAATGGTTTGCAATTCTATCTGGTGGAATTTATATCCCTGTTGAACTTATTGGATTGATAAGGCATGCTACTTTTATTAAAGGTTCTGTCTTTATAATCAATCTATCTATTGTTCTTTTTCTGTTATATATTCAGGTTATAAATCGTAAAACAACTAATAACTAAATCATATTTTTAATAAGAAAAATAAGGTAATAAATGTCAAGATTTATAGATTGTCCATCCATTATTAAAGCTGAAGGTAATAAACCAAAAATAATTGAAGAATATGTCGGAAGAGTAAATACTCAGACTGAAGATATAAGTATAGCCAGGATGAAAAGTCCCGAAGGATGGATCGAACCCGGTCAGACCCCCGAATTTGAGGAATTTACTTTAGTTGTAAGGGGAAAGCTCAATGTTAAAACTAATGAAGCTAATTATTCACTAAAAGAAGGACAGGCAGTTCTGATTAGAGGCGGTGAATGGGTGCAGTATAGCTCACCCGGACCTGGAGGAGCTGAATATATATCGGTTTGCCTTCCCGCATTCTCTCCCGTTACTGTTCACAGGGATATTATTAAGTAAATCACATTGAGGTATTTATTTTTGCTATTTTGGTTTTATTTGGTTATTTATATCTATATTAGTTGGCAGACTTAGCGGTGGTTTCCCCATAGTCTTTATTTTATCCGCTTAATTGAATTAAAAAAAAGGAACGAAAGTTTGATTCTTGCCCTCTTGTGAAGAGAGGACTGTCATTTTAAAAATAACATCCCAGTATAAAACCAGGAACTTAAGAAAGAACTGGAAAATATCTTAAATGAAATCTGTCCCGCAATTTTGATAACTTCAGTCTTTATTACTCTTTCTGTAAATATTGGTTTCATAATTAAATTTGATATTAAAACATCTCAGAATACTTTTTCGGTTATGCCTGTAAGTACTCTGTATAAATAAACAAAAACAAAATATAAGGAACGTTCTATGAACATTTACGTAGGAAATCTTGCAAAAGACGTAACCGACGAAGAATTACAAAATCTATTCGCTGAATACGGCTACATTAAAAGTGTCAAGATTATTAGAGATCTTTTCTCAGGTGAATCTAAAGGATTTGGATTCGTTGAAATGCCAGGTGTAGCTGAAGCTCAGAAAGCTATCGATAGTTGCAATACTAAAGAGCTTAAAGGCAAAAAAATTGTCGTTAATGAAGCAAGACCTAAGACTGAAAACAGTAGAAGAGGCGGCGGTGGCGGTCGTGGCGGTAGCAGCGGCGGTGGTCGTAGCAGCGGCGGTGGCGGTAATAATCGCGGCGGCAGCGGCGGAAATGGCGGAAGAAGAAGCTGGTAATTGTCTCTTGAAATTATTTATAAGCCTCTCAAATGGGAGGCTTTTTTATTATTGTGCTGAATAGGATTATTTAATGAAAAATATAATATTTAACGAATTCACTTTCTCTAAAGAAATGCATAAGGCTATTGATGATCTGGGCTATGAAGAAGCTACCCCTATTCAATCACAGGCTATCCCCGTTTTCCTCGAAGGTAAAGATATCATCGGTCAGGCCCAGACAGGAACCGGTAAAACCGCTGCGTTCGGTATTCCGATCCTCGAACTGATAAATAGTGCCGATAAAGCTATACAATGTATTATACTTTGCCCTACCAGGGAATTAGCAATTCAGGTCTCTGAGGAGATGTGCAAACTTGCAAAGTATAAAAAGGATATCTCCATTATCCCTATCTATGGCGGCCAGTCTATCGATAGGCAGATTAAAGGATTGAAAAAAGGGGTTCAGATAATAATAGGAACTCCGGGAAGAATATTAGACCATCTCGATAGAAAAACAATAAAACCCGGTGGTGTAAAAATCGTTGTCCTCGATGAGGCCGATGAAATGCTCGATATGGGATTCAGAGACGATATCGAACTTATCCTTAAAAATACTCCTGCTGATAGGCAAACAGTTTTGTTCTCCGCAACTATGCATAAGAATATTGTTGATCTCGCTAAAAGATATCAGCGCAGCCCCGTTAATATTAAAGTTGTCCATGAAGTCCTTACCGTTCCCAATACTGAACAAATATATTTTGAAGTTCGGGAAAGGGAAAAACTTGAATCTCTTTCCAGGATTATTGATCTCTATAATCTTAAACTCTCCCTTATCTTCTGCAATACTAAAAGAGGTGTGGATGAGCTTGTTGATCACCTTCAGGCGCGTGGTTATTCTGCCGAAGGACTCCATGGAGATATGCAGCAGAATTCCAGGGAACGGGTCACTGATAAATTCCGTAAAGGAAAAATCGATATGCTTGTTGCTACTGATGTTGCTGCAAGAGGTTTGGATATCGAAAATATTGAGGCAGTGTTTAACTATGATATGCCTCAGAATGAAGATTATTATGTGCATCGTATCGGTCGTACAGGTAGAATGGGTAAAACCGGTAAGGCTTTCACCTTTGCTACAAATAACGAAATATTCAAACTTAGAATCTTTCAGAAGTATATAAAAACAAAGATCAAGCTGCAGCAGCTGCCATCCTATGGCGATGTTGAGGAAATGAAAGAAAATCAGTTCCTTGGTGAAATAAAAGAAATGATTAAGAAAGGTGAATTAAAAAAATATACACGTCTGGTTGAAAAGCTCTTAAACGAAGATTACACCTCACTCGAAATTGCATCAGCATTAATTAAAATGAGTCTTCCTGAACCTGTTAAAGAGTCTCCAAAAGAATCCTTTAAGGAAAGTGGAAGCGATAAATTCAAAGATAGCCGTAGAGATGATTTCCGTAAAGGTAAACGCGAAAGAAATGGTAGATCAAATGTCAGTAACACAAAAGAAGTAAGACTTTTCCTGAATGTAGGTAAAAAAGATAAAGTCCGCCCGGGAGATATACTCGGCGCCTTGGCAGGTGAATCAGGTCTGCCTGGAAACATAATCGGCGATATCGATATGTACGACGCCTATTCCTTTGTTAATGTCCCCGCTAACTACTCCGATAAAATAATTGATTCTGTATCCGGATGTAAGATCAAAGGCAAGAAAGTCCATATCGAAGAAGCCACCGGTAAATAAACT
>JARLHD010000124.1 GCA_031292435.1 Ignavibacteriaceae bacterium | reverse complement strand
ATCATAATACCCAATCATGCGAGTAGAAATTTCATATACTCCGTTCTGAATTTCATTGAATATAGCCCGACCGAAAGGGTTGGTGGCTTTTGCAGCAATAATAGTTTTCCCCCTCTTTAATATTACATTAACAAGTTGCAGTGGATCTGAAGTGCTCTTATCCGTTACTGTTACTGTAAAATTAATGGTTTCTACTATTGCATTGTGGCCTTCCTTTGAACCTGCTTTTGCGTTTTGACTTAAAAAGCTAAGTAAAATAAAAATAATTGTTGATACTTTTATTGGAAATATTTTAAAATAATATTTATGCACGAACATTTAATATCCTCATAAGGTTAATAAAATCAGGAGAACAATTCATTGTATTGAATTATAAAAGATTAAAGCCTTTGGACTTTATTCCGTATAACAAAAACATGTGTGATTAAATTGAACGGATATTATAGGAGGGGGGACCGCGAAGATAATTTACTTCAACATGAGTAGATCTGAAATCAAAATCATTTTTGATTAGTGTGCAATTCTCAATTAATAAACCGGACGAGAATAATATAATAACTGAATTAATATTAATCGAGGAAAATGCATGACATATTTGACAGTTTTCTGGTGAATCTGAATCGGCAGCATATGTTGTTTTTAATGAAAAAACAGCAGTCTTGGCAAGTGAATTCAGACCATCATTATGGAAATGAGTTATGCTCAGAACAATAAAAGAAAAATATCCCAATAAGAATATTGATGCGGTTATTGTTCTATATCTGTTTATACGATTAATCATGCATAGTAAAAATAGATAAAACTCGCTTGAGAAAAAATAATGTTCAAACCTACATCCTTGTTTTAATCAAATCTGTGTTTTATTTCAATTGTTAATATCTGGAATTATTCTTAGTCAATTTGTTCAAAAAATGAATGAATTCAGGCTTACTCTGAAGTTGTTTTCTCCCCTGTAGTTAAGTCTCCAGGCAAATTCAATTTGAATGGGTGATAAAACATGCCCTATTCCAAATCCCGCCTCATAAAATGGATGCTTAAGTTCTTTCAACTGAAAGGGTATATAATTCTGAGTTTTATTTCCCACCATCGAGATTGCAGAATTAAAAAAAGTGTTTAACTGAATCTCCCAATCCCTTAACCCTGGTATCCTCAGCCATTTAAATATTTCATCCCTGAAATCATGTTCCAGGAATAAAGCCAGGGCATTCTCCCCAATTATTTCATTAACATTTAGTGTCCTGAATGTAAATTTCTTGGAGGCTAAATTAATGTTCCCTGGAATTGAATATAACCATTGGTAGGGCAGCGTTCCCTCATTATAATTGCCGTCTAATAGGAAATTTAGATTGGCAGAGTTAAATGTATTTAACCCTCCTTCAATATTAAAATGGTACTTCTTAAATTCTAACCCGCTTCTTAATAACCGTGGATTTGAATAAACTGCGTCCCCGCCGAATATTATATATGTATCATTCCTTGTAATCCTTCTTCTTGTAAATCCATCTTCAATATAGTCCCGGAAATCAATATTAAACCCGCCCGTCAACGCATTGATTTTTACTTCATTAACCGGGGGATTAATTCTATACGCCCTGTCCTTTGCAAAGAATGAAAAATTCGATCTGTTAACCGCATCATTATCAGTCTGATTAATAAATCCAGCGTCCAGGCTTAGTACCGGAAATATATCTCCGAATATATTTAACTTAAATCCCTTTGAGTAAAAATAATCCCTGAATTCATATTTTGATAATAACGATAACAGGGTTGTCGTTAATTCATTGTAATCGTCTGAATTTTCAAACAGGACCGATAATCTTTTAAACGCTTCTAAGTTAATTTTGGTAGTGCGGTAATCTCCCAGCAGGTATTGTGCGGAATAGTCTTCCTTTAATTTCTTATCCGAAAACCCATATGATAATTTTAACGAGGATTTTAATCGTTCCTCTAATGCATTATCAAGAAAAATCCCAAAATCAAGAGCATGCCCTTCAATACTGTTGAAATGATACATCCCCAGTGGTGCCGAAATAGATAGGTCTTCAATAAGGTCTATTCTGTTTGAAAGTATTGAAAAGTTATCCCAAAACCTCCTTGGTACAGCTTCAATACTGTCAATCCTTCTATATGCCTCCTGTTCTTCTTTTGTATTTGGTATGCTCTGTATCTTTGTCCAGAAAATTGAATCTTTCTTGTCCGCCTGTGGCAAAACTGTAATTACAGCTTTATTAAAAAAATCATCGTTAATATCAGGATTGATTTTATAATCATAAAGTATTGTATTCAGCTCAAACCCTATCTTAGCCAACCCTAATAGATTTGCTACAAGTACAAGTCGGTAATCAGACGGCATAAAAATATCATAATCATAATTAGCAAACTGCTGGTATATACTTATTGTATCAAAAAGCCCCCCCGTGTTCGCCGCTCTGTTAAGCTGAAGCTCAACTTTAATCAGGTCATATGTGCTGTCTGTTATAAAAATATTTCCCTGGAAACCAGGATCGCTGTATATAACAGGACTCATGTAAATCTCATAAACTATCCTGTTATCCATCGTCATTCTTTTTTCCAAATTGAAATAGTAATAACTAAGAGCATCTTTTGAAAGAGGTCCCGGAAAATTCCTGCCGAAGAACGAAACATTATCTTCATAAAAATTCTGTATTAGCCTTCCCCCGGTTAATAAATTTACTGATGATGGAAAATTCGAACTCTGCTTTCTTGCTACTATTATTTCTTTATAACTATCAGGCTTTTTGAAATAACCCTTGCTCTGGTTTTCAAGTATCCCCGTTATCTTTAATTTTAACGAATCATTAATCCCTAAACCCAAATCTACTGAGTTCCCCTTTGAGGAAATATCCTCCTGTGTTTTAATTATCCCCTTTGAATAAGCCTCAAACTCATAACTTTTTAATTTCTCATTCCTTTCATCTTTCCTTTTAATCGCTTCCTTTATAATAGGGATAGCAGGATTCTCTCCGGGACGCACTACTATTTCCGCAAGAACAACTTTGGTCTGCGTAAGTTCAAAATTAACATTCTGCAGGTCCCTGTCTAAATCAAGCGATACCGTGTCCGAAATATATCCTATGT
>JARLHD010000123.1 GCA_031292435.1 Ignavibacteriaceae bacterium | reverse complement strand
GATTTCCCTGAACCAATTCCCCCTGTAATTCCAACTTTAATTTTCTTTATATCAGACACTTTATTTAGCGTAGCCAATTTTCCGGACTTCCCGAATAACGGTGACTTTAACCTGTCCGGGATATTCCATTTCATTTTCTATTTTTGCGGCGATATCATGAGCCAGCTTTTCAGCTACAATGTCATCAATTTTATCCTGTTCAACCACAACCCTAATTTCCCTTCCAGCCTGAATTGCATAAGTTTTAGCAACACCTTCAAATGATTTGGCAAGGGCTTCGAGTGTTTCGAGTCTTTTTACATAACCTTCGAGCGGTTCTCTTCTAGCGCCGGGGCGGGCACCGCTAATAGAATCTGCAGCCTGGACCAAAGGAGAGATCGGGCTTTCCATTTCAATATCTTCGTGGTGAGAGCCGATAGCATTAACCACTATAGGATGCTCTTTGAATTTTTTTGCAAGCTCGTATCCTATCAAAGCATGAGGTCCTTCGACAGTTTTATCGACAGTTTTGCCAATATCATGAAGTAGGCCTGCACGTTTTGCAAGGTTGACATCCAAACCAAGTTCAGCAGCCATAATTCCGGTGAGATAGGCAACTTCAATAGAATGCTGAAGCAAATTCTGTCCGTAACTTGAGCGGTACCTCATTTTACCTACATGTTTGATAAGATCTTTATGCATGTTATGAAGCCCCAATTGAAGAACAGTATTCTCTCCATCGCGGAACATTTCCTCTTCAAGTTCGACTCTAACCTTTTCGACAATTTCTTCAATTCTTGCAGGATGAATTCTTCCGTCAGTTATGAGGCGTTCAAGAGAAACCCTAGCGACTTCACGTCTAAACTGATCGAAGGAAGATAGAATAACTGCCTCAGGAGTATCATCAACGATGACATCAACACCTGTAGCAGCTTCAAAGGCTCTTATATTCCTTCCTTCTTTACCAATAATCCTACCTTTCATGTCATCATTAACGATCTGGACTACAGAGACTGTAGTTTCAATAGAGTGATCGGCTGCAGTGCGCTGGATAGCCTGGACGATAACCTTCTGGGCTTCTTTTTTAGCGTCGGTTTTAACCTTATCGTGAAGTTCTTTGATAATATGGCTAACTTCAGTTTTTGCTTTATTGACCATGTTCTCCATGAGCATTTTTTTCGCATCTTCCGAAGTGAGACCTGAAATTTTTTCTAATTTCTGATTTTGTTCTTCTTCTATTCTCTGGATTTCAATAATTTTTACATCGAGAACCTTTTTAGAATCTGTAAGTTCTTTTTCAAATTGTTTATTGTCCTTTTCTTTTTTAATAACTATATCGAATTTTTTCTCGATATTTTCTTCACGCGTAGTAAGTTGTTTTTCGAGAGCTGAGATTTTCTGTTTTTTCTGGTTAACTTCGCCGTCGAACTCAACTTTCTTTTTATACCACTCATCTTTGACTTCGAGTAATTTTTCTCTTTTCAGGTTACTAACATCTTTTTGAGCATCAGTTATAATTTGTTTAGCTCTTTCCTCAGCAATAACCTTAGAATTTTTACCACTCTTAGTATTAAGCATCCAACCGACATAACCGAACAATAATGCAGTAATGATCACTATTGGGATAATAATCAATAACGGATTCATTTAACCTCCAATGTGGAATAATAATCCGCACATGTCAGCCGCAGAGAAACACGGAAAAACCTATATCTGCACACATTGTGGGAATCTGCCCAAACGCTTTTTGTTTCCACTGCCCGGGATAAATCCCAAGTCCAGGACCGAGATCCAGGATGAGGCCTACAATAGACGCTGAAAGTCAGAAACCCAATTGCAATTAAAGTTAGTTTTTCATTGTTTTCGGGCTGACAGTGCGGTGCTAATTTTTAAGATGGGTCGGACACAACAGGCTCGGAAATCAGAAGCTTAATTTTCTTAACCTTATCGGTTGCCTGAATGAGAAATTCCCTATTCTTATTTTTCTCAATAAAGAGATCGAAAGCAATATTAAGGCATGCAATAATAGCAATAGTCTGAACAGGCTGGTCCGGAAGTTCATCTTTAGTTTCTTCCATAACTTTATTAACATAAACCGCAAGTTCCTTGGCTATTTCCTCATTCTCGACAAGTAAAGAATATTCTTTATCAAATATTTTTATTTTTAGCTTCTTTTTTTCGTTCATATATATGTACCCATCAAACGATCAATAAAATTAAGAACTTATATGATAATCTATTTTAGAGAGCAAATTTTTAAGTTTTAATTTTAATTCCTCTTTCTCCTTCATATTTAATGACTGGAATAAGTCCAGGCTATTTCCGGACTGAAATTTCTGTAGCTCAGATTCTAATTTAGATAATTTATCAACAAGAAAAGCATTTTCCTTTTTAATGGTATTCAGAGAATTCTCCAAATCCTGATTTTTCTGGAGTTCATCTTTATATTTGTTATTAAGGATAGAGACCTGAGTCTCAACTAAATTTAGATCCTTAATTAAAATATCATATTTAGAATATTCTGCCACTTAATTACCTCTTAGCTTTGCATTAAAATTATCAGATACAGATACTATGAGTTTATTAAATTCCTTGTCGATCTCTTCTTCAGTTAAAGTTTTATCAATATCATAAAACTCCAATGCAAAAGCCATACTTTTTTTATCCGGACCTAAAGAATCACTCTCAAAGAGATCAAATATTTTAACCGATTTCAACAAACCGGAAGATGAATTATTTATATGTTCAATAACCTGGCTGTAAGTTACTGATTTATCAAATATAAAAGCAAAATCTCTTAATACCTTAGGAAACTTCAGCAAGTCAGTATAATGTCGTTTCCCAGATGGCAGAGCAGTCTGCAGCAAGGAAACGTCATACTCAAAACAATAGACATCCTGATTTATATCAAATTGTTTAAGAACCTGTTGAGATATTTTCCCTCCGATACCAATTACATCATTTCCAATTTTTTTATCGAAGGAATAATCAAAAATTCTATTCTGAGTGAAATAATAGGAATCATTTAAAACATTGTCAAGTAAAAACTTACTATTAAAGCTATTGACCAACCCTTTAAGTGAATAAAAATCAAATGGAGTTTGGGGAAAATTCCACTCTTTTTCCCTTTCATTTCCAGTAATAATTAGAATAAACTTTGTTTTTTCATTAAAATCGTTGAAACTGCTAATCGAATCAGAATTATTTTTATTAAATACGTTACCAATCTCAAAAAGCATCAAATTTTTCTCACCGTGTTTAATATTCCGAGAGACAACTTCGAGTGCTCCAGATATGAGGGAAGTTCTTAAAAATGCCATATCCTGACTTTGAGGATTAAGGAGAGCAATTTCATTTCCAGTAAGAGAAGCAGAGGGAGCAGATTGGAGGGGATTATTAATCATTTCATAGAATCCAAGAGAGACTGCGGTATTTTTCAGATTATCTAAAAAGGCAGATTCATCATATTTTTTTGCAAGAGTGGAATATATCTTTTCGACAGTTGGGATATTATCATACCCATAAATTCTTGCTATTTCTTCGATTATATCAATTTCTCTTTCAAGATCAGGGCGGAAAGGAGGAACAGATAACTGTAATTCAGAACTACTTTGATTTTGAATCTTTATACCTAATCTTTGAAGAATTTGATGAATACTTTCTTTGGGTACATTATAACCCAGTATTTTTTCAATTCTACTAATCCGCAGAGTGATTAATTTATCCTTTATAATAGCAGGATAGATATCAATAACGCCTTTTGCAATTTGTCCATCTCCAAGCTGAGCTATTAATTGAGCAGCACGGTTTGCAGCAAGTAAAGTTCCCCGCGGGTCAGTTCCTCTTTCAAATCTATACGAGGCATCAGTTCCAAGACTTAAATATTTGGAAGTTTTCCGGATACCTGATGGATTGAAATAGGCACTTTCAATAAGAATATTTGTTGTGTTTTGACTTACTTCAGAATTTTCGCCTCCCATAACACCGGCAATTGCGACCGGTTTTTGTGAGTCACAGATCATTAATGTGCCGGGAGCTAATTTTCTATCTTTAGAATCGAGAGTCTTAAAAGTACTTTCCACAGAAGTACTTTTAACAATAATTTTTCTTCCAGCGAGCATATCCAGATCGAAAGCATGCAATGGCTGCCCCAGTTCATGCATAACAAAATTGGTAACATCGACTACGTTACTAATTGGTCTAAGTCCAATCTTCCGTAAACTTTCTTTAAGCCAAACGGGAGACTCCTTAATTTTTACACCTGTAACAACTCTTGAGGAATACCGAGGACAATTGACAGTATCTTCGATTTCAATTTCAGCAAGCTTTGAAATTACCTGATCAGATTCAGATATCCGTATTTCCGGAAACTTTAATTCAAGATCATAGATAGCTGAAATATCGCGAGCAACTCCATAATGGGAAAGGGCATCCGGCCGGTTGGGAGTAATACCAATTTCAAGAAGGACATCATTTAACCCGAGCGCATCACTTACCGGAGTACCTTCCTGAAGGGAGGGATCAAGTATTTTGAGACCTGAATGATCATCGCTAAGTTCAAGTTCTGATTCAGAACAGAGCATACCAAAAGATTCGACACCACGGAGTTTAGCTTTGGAAATAGTATAATTACCATTGGGTATTACCGCACCTATTTTGGCAAATATTACTTTTTGACCCGCTTCGACGTTAGGGGCACCGCATACTACCTGGAATTCTTCGTTACCTGTAGACACAATACAAACGGAAAGTTTATCAGCGTTGGGATGTTTCTTTTTTTCTTTAACGAACCCTACTACAATATTTTTTAATTTAGAAGATTCATCATAAACATCTTCTACTTCAAGACCTGACAAAGTAAGTTTATTAAGCAGATCGTCGAGAGGAATATTTTCAATATTAACATATTGTTTTAACCAGTTCAATGATATTTTCATTTTTATCTCCTGATCAAAACTGTTTTAAGAATCTAAAATCATTTTCAAAGAATATCCTTATATCCTGGATATTATACTTAAGCATAGCAGTCCTTTCGATACCCATACCGAAAGCATAGCCAGAATATAAATCCGGATCGATTCCGCAATTGATAAGAACATTCGGATCGACCATACCGCAACCTAAAATTTCAAGCCAGCCGGTGTGTTTGCAAATTTTGCATCCCTTACCACCGCATATATAGCAGGTAATATCCATCTCGGCGCTTGGTTCAGTGAATGGGAAGAAACTTGCCCGGAACCTATACTTAAGATCATTGCCATAGAATTGTTTTGCAAAGAAGACGAGAGTTCCTTTAAGTTCTGCGAAGGTTATATCAGTATCTATTACCAAGCCTTCAACCTGATGGAACATACAATAACTTCTTGCACTGACAGCTTCGCTGCGATAAACCCTACCGGGCATAATTGCCCTAATAGGCGGTTTATATTTTTTCATTACTCTAACCTGAACGGGAGAGGTATGAGTTCTTAACAGGAAATCTTTGGAGACAAAATAAGTATCCTGCATATCGCGGGCAGGATGATCGGGGGCAAAGTTCAGGGCTTCAAAGTTATAATAGTCGGATTCAAGTTCAGGACCTTCAAAAGTAGAGAACCCCATGCCTTTAAATATGGATTTTATCTCATCGACAGTTTGAGTCAGGATATGCTTGCTGCCGATTTGTCTTTGATAACCGGGAAGAGAGAGGTCGATAGAGAGTTTAGTAGTACTCCCCTTCTGCTCAAGTTTAGCTTTTACAATATTGAAATTATCAGTTATCGAAGTCCGCAGGGCATTAAGTTTGTTGCCTATAGCAGGTTTATCTTCTTTAGGGACTTCTTTTAGTTTTTCAAACAGAGTTGAAACGATGCCATTCCTACTTAGATATTTAATCCTAAGATCTTCGAGTTCCTTAAGAGAATTAACCGAGGAGATATCATTATCGAATTCGCCTGATACAAAAGTAATTTGTTCTAAAATCATAAGCAGAATTTCAAATTATTTAAAATAATACCCTCACAAAGATAAATAATAGAATTTAAACTTTAAGAGGGTAAATACTAATTAGCAGAAAATGTAACCAGCTCAGTAAATGCGGCCGGGTTTTCCAATGCTAAGCTTGCAAGAACTTTTCTATTGATACCAACGCCTTTTACGTTAAGGGCATTGATGAGTCTTGAATATGTGGTACCGTTAATACGAGCGGCAGCGTTGATACGCGCGATCCACAATTGACGGAAAGTTCTCTTTTTAAGCTTTCTGTCTCTGTAAGCATGAGTCAGTCCTTTTTCGACATGATTCTTAGCGACAGTATATACTTTGCTGCGAGCACCCCAATAACCTTTGGCAAGCTTCAGTATTTTTTTTCTATGTCTGTGGGATGCTACTTTGTTTTTCGAACGGGGCATTTCTTATTACCTCTTATTATTATTGCATCATGATTCTAACGCGTTTACCTTCAGCCACTGAAACCAAGGTATCGCGTCTTAACTTTCTTTTTCTTTTAGTACTTTTGGAAGTAAGAATATGGCTTTTATAAGCGCTTTTTCTTTTAAACTTCCCGGAAGCAGTTTTTCTAAAAGTCTTAGCTGCTCCTCTATTACTCTTCATTTTTGGCATATATATATCCTGATTATGATTTCTTTGTCTTTTTAGAAGCAGGAACGAGAATAATATTCATATTCCTTCCTTCCATTTTAATAGGAGATTCGACCTTAGCGATATCTTCAGTCCTCTCAATAAATCTTTTAAGAAGAACTTCGCCCTGATCCGTATAGGCCATTTCTCTTCCTTTGAACATTACACAAACTTTAACTTTATTACCTTCCTGAACAAAATTCTGAGCGTGTTTTAATTTGAACTCAAAATCGTGCACATCCGTATTAGGATGGAGCCTGATTTCTTTAAGTAACGAAACGGTTTGATTCTTTCTTTGAATCTTATCTCTTTTCTGTTGTTCGTATTTAAATTTTCCAAAATCTATTATTTTACATACGGGTGGTTTAGCCATAGGAGCGATCTCAACCAGATCAAGAGTTTTCTCCTGAGCCATTCTCATTGCATCTCTTATAGTAAATATTCCTAATTGTGTACCATCAACATCAATCACCCTGACCTTAGGAGATTTGATCTCCTCGTTTACACGAACACTTTCAGTTTGAGCGATAAATCTACCTCTTTATTGTTATTATAACTTGTTATTATAACTTGTTATTAATTTGATCTTTAATTTTACTCAAAAAATCAGATAAAGACAAAGCGCCAAGATCTCCCATTTTGTGTTGTCTCACTGATATATTTCCGGCTAATTTTTCTTTTTCGCCGCAAATTATCATAAATGGTACTTTCTTAACTTCGCATTCGCGTATTTTGTAGCCAACTTTTTCATTCCGGTCATCAAATTCTACCCGGATATTATTCAATTTAAATTGTTCAAGTACTTCTTTTGCATATTCAGCATAGCCTTCACTCAAAGGGATAATAACTGCCTGAACAGGAGCAAGCCATAATGGGAATTCTCCTGCAAAATGTTCAATCAGAACGCCAATGAACCTTTCAAGAGATCCAAAAGGGGCGCGATGAATAACAACGGGGCGATGTTTCTGACCATCACTGCCGATATATTCAAGATCAAATCTTTCCGGCATAACATAATCTATCTGTACGGTGCCAAGCTGCCATTTTCTTCCAAGAGCATCCTTAACCATGAAATCTATTTTGGGTCCATAGAAAGCAGCTTCTCCTTCTTCGATATGATAAGTCAATTTCATTTCATCGGCAGCTTCTTTAATTTCACGCTGAGCTCTTTCCCATAATTTTATATCGCCGCCATATTTTTCTTCATTGTCATCCCTGAAAGAGAGCTGGGTAGTAAAATCTTTGAAGCCCATAACAGTAAAGACATATTGAATAAGATCAATAACGTTACAGAGTTCATCTTTTAACTGATCTTCCCTAACAAACATATGCGAATCATCTACAGAGAAACAACGCACGCGAGTCAGTCCATTTAATTCACCAGATTGTTCATATCTATAAACAGTACCGAATTCAGCAAGTCTTATGGGAAGATCGCGATAACTTCTCTGTTTGTTAGCATAAATCTGGAAGTGATGCGGACAGTTCATTGGTTTGAGGAGATACTCTTCCTCGCTATCGCTAAATTTAAGAGGAGGAAACTGGCTGTCGCTATAATAAGGATAGTGACCGCTAGTTTTATATAAATTTATATTACCAATATGGGGAGTGATAACCGGGAGATAACCTCTTTTTTTCTGTTCATCACGGAGGAATGATTCGAGAGTTTCACGAAGGACGGCACCTTTAGGAAGCCATACCGGGAGTCCCGCCCCTATTTTCTGAGAGAACATAAAAAGTTCAAGCTCTTTTCCAAGTCGACGGTGATCTCTTTTTTTAGCTTCTTCAAGAAAAGTAAGATAATCATCAAGCATTTTCTTTTTAGGGAAAGAAATACCGTAAATGCGCTGGAGCTGTTTATTTTTCTCATTTCCACGCCAGTAGGAACCAGAAATACTTAGCAGTTTGATGTACTTAATTTTATTGGTAGAAGGGACATGGGGACCGATACAAAGATCGGTGAACTGACCTTCTTTATAAATAGAGATAGCTTCTTCAGCGTCATTTATTTCAGAAATAATTTCTGTTTTATAATTATCCCCTTTTCCATTAAAGAACTCGAGAGCTTTTTCTTTAGTAAGTTCTTCGCGAACAAAGACATTATTCTCTTTAGAGAGTTCAAGCATTTTGTTTTCAATCTTTTTCAGATCATCTTCAGTTATTGAAGAATTTATATCGATATCATAATAGAAGCCGGATTCAATAGCGGGACCCACACCAAATTTAGCTTCAGGATATATAGATTGAACAGCATGAGCCATAAGATGAGAAGTGGAATGCCAATAGACATGTTTCCCTTTATCATCATCAAAAGTAAGGAACTTAACAACAGAATCCTTAAAGACAGGAGTATTAAGATCTTTAACTACAGAATCAATTTCAGCAGCCAGGGCATCTTCAGCGAGCCGGGGAGAAATAGATTCCGCAATTTTATAAGCGGTAATACCTTTTTCATATTCCCTGGAATGGCCATCGGGAAAAGTAATTTTAATTTTATCCATAATAAATATATATCGAAAAATAGGATCAGTGGGCTCTATAGGATTCGAACCTATGACCTTCTGCACGTCAAGCAGACGCTCTAACCAACTGAGCTAAGAGCCCGCTTATAAAAAAAACCTAACCAATTATATATAAAATAAGTTTTGCTGGGAAGTAATAATGGAATCATGCTAAAGGAAAGCATCTTTACAAAATCTTCCATTTGGTACCGAGGGCCGGACTCGAACCGGCACGGGAATTAATTCCCACAGGATTTTAAGTCCTGTGCGTCTACCAGTTCCGCCACCCCGGCAAACTGTTTATTATAATTTAGCGGATAAATATAGAGATTTGATAATATTTATGCAAATAAATCTCTGTTATTTTCATGAAATTGCAAGGGTTTGAGTTATACTGTATTTATTTCTCAATTTAGGGAAAGGGGTGAGAGGCTGTAATTCTTTAATTTGGGAAAATGCAGAAGAGGTTGATACTGAAATAGTTCAATAATTAATGGCATGAAGGTTGTGAAGTACTTATAAGCCGCGGAGTAAAAGGAAAACCTGAGGTTAATGTAGAAGATTTTTTTGCAGTTAAACAGGTTTGAATATTATGCGGCAAAAAAGTGAGAAGTGGAACTACTATTAATAGGGGGGTACTTTTTTTTCTGAGTTAGGAGAGTAATTATTACTGCTGAAAGGGGGAGTTGATTAGAAGAAGGGGGTAAAATTGCATATCGAATAGTTAATCCCAAATTACCAAAGTCGCTTAAAAGTCGCTTTATACTTGCTTTATACTTGCTCTATAGGTAAGTAATGACCCTAGAATAACTAAGGATGGGAAGGATTGTACCCAAGGGGTTTACATCTATCGGGATAATTGGAATTGAGCCAATTTGCCCCAATTATAAAGGAAGTTTGTTGTGCACAAATTAAACAGGACATGAAAAAAACAAGGAGAGCTATTTTAGCTTTCATAGTTAATCCTTATTGATT
>JARLHD010000122.1 GCA_031292435.1 Ignavibacteriaceae bacterium | reverse complement strand
AAAGCAAGAACAAGGAAAATCAGCCTGGATGAAATGCAGGGTGGATGTTTTACAATTACCAACCTGGGCGGCATAGGAGGAACATATTTTACCCCTATTATAAATGCCCCCGAGGTAGCAATTCTCGGAGTTTCAAGAGGATCATATGAACCGGTTTATTCTGATGGGATATTTAAACCAAGAAATATGCTTCCATTATCTTTATCATACGATCACAGGATTATTGATGGAGCCGATGGAGCTCGCTTCTTAAGATGGGTTTGTGAAGCCCTGCAGGAACCTTTCAAATTATTCGTTGATTGATTATGGAAAAAGAAAATATGTATAAAATTAAATTAGCTGTTATTGGCGGAGGTCCCGGGGGATATGCTGCGGCTTTCCTGGCAGCCGATCTTGGAATGGATGTAACTTTAATTGATAAGGAAAAGAATCCGGGCGGTGTCTGTCTCTACAGGGGCTGTATTCCTTCAAAAGCATTGCTTCATGTCGCTAAATTAATAAATGAAGCAAAGGAAGCTTCTGCCTGGGGGATTGAGTTTGGTGAGCCAAAGATAAACCTGGAACGGCTGAGAGCTTGGAAGAATGAAGTGGTTAGTAAAATGACCGGGGGACTTGGTATACTTTCAAAACAGAGAAAAATAAATTTTGTCCAGGGAACCGCAAGTTTTGTAAATTCTTCTACATTAAAAATTGAAAGAATAATCGGTGGAAATGATGAGCTTAAATTTGATAAGATTATTATAGCCACAGGCTCAGTCATCTCCGCTATTCCTTCCTTAAATATTAATAGCAGGAGATTGCTTAATTCAACAAGTGCCCTGGATCTTCCGGAAATTCCTAAAAGCCTATTGGTTGTTGGTGGAGGCTATATAGGTCTGGAACTCGGTTCTGTATACAGTGCCCTGGGTACAAAAGTATCTGTTGTCGAAATGACCGCCGGTCTTCTTCCTGGTGCGGATAGAGATCTTGTTATTTATTTAGCTAAAAGGATTGAGAAGTCTTTT
>JARLHD010000121.1 GCA_031292435.1 Ignavibacteriaceae bacterium | reverse complement strand
GAGTTGCAAATATACACCAAAGCCTTATCAATGCAAGGTTTTAGTGGTAGCCACTGAAAATCAAATAGTCATTAATGCTCTCTAATATTTCCTTTTTTTCACTAATACAAATGCCCTTTTCTTCATTATCTCCAATAAAATTATGGTGTGCATTTTAAATATAGGCATGGCTATCATTGTCTTATTTAAGATAATTATGGTTCAGGCGATTAAACTTTATGCTTTTGAAATTACAATCATAAACACTCTAGATTTAGAGTTATAGGAAGTTGCAAACACTATATGAAACAACCATCCTTTAAACGTGGTGAAAATTTTGGTAAATGGCAACTCCAAAAATATATAAGTGCCGGAGGAAATGGAGAAGTATGGAAAGCCAATTCTATTGAAGACTCATCTCAGATTGTTGCCATAAAACTTTTAAAGCAAATCCGATATGATGGTTACTCAAGGTTTAGAGATGAGGTCAAAATAGTATCAGAAAATAGCGATATACTAGGCCTACTACAAATCATTGATCAACATCTTCCGAAAGATCCTGAAAGTGACACTCCGTGGTATGTGATGCCTATTGCAAAACCATTAAATAAATATTTGAAAAACAAAACACCAGAAGAAATTATCGATTTAATACTTGTTGTTTCAAATATCTTATTAAAATTACATGGTAGAGGTATCTCACATCGTGACATTAAACCAGCAAATATCTTAATTAAAGATGATGTGGTTTGTTTAAGTGATTTTGGTCTTGTAGAGTACCCACAAAAAGTTGATATTACACCAAATTGGAGAGATGTCGGTCCTCGTTGGACTATTGCACCGGAGATGCAACGCAACCCTGATACTTCGGATGGTAAATTAGCTGATGTATATTCAACTGCAAAAACTCTTTGGATTTTATTAACAAAAGAACCAAAAGGGTTTGAAGGTCAATACTTAACAGGTTCGAGTATCGAATTAAAAAATTATGTTTCATCAATCTATCTCTCCCCAATAGACGAGGTAATTCATAGGTGTACTGATCCCGATCCCACAATACGCCAAGGCATTGATCAATTTATTACTGATCTTACCAAATGGAAAGATTTGAATAGGGATTACAAACTCCGATCAAAATCCGAGTGGGCGGATATTCAAAAAGCACTATTTCGAACAGCAGTACCAAAAACTGTAATATGGGATAAATTACCTGATATTGTAACTGTTTTAAATATTATCAGTGAACACAAACAAGTTAACCATACTATGCTTCCAGAAGGAGGAGGTCTTGATCTTGATGCTGCCAACACATCTTATGAAGAGGGTTGTATCGAGATAAATCTAGATGGGTTTGTTCATATCATAAAACCATCAAAATTAAGATTGGAATGCTTCCCCGAAAATTCAGATTGGAATTACTTCAGACTTGACTGCCAAGACTTAGAGGAAATTGGGGATTATAAACATCCAATAGATGAAGAGCACTTAACAGAAATCGAACCTAACGTTTATTCTGATTCCGAGTGTTATAAATTTAATGATTTTAATGGAGAGGAATTGCCAGAATCAGCACGGTCAGTAATAAGGAGAATTACAAAAGGTTCTTTTTTGATTTGCTTGAAAACAGGCGTCTACAACAGTATATCGGGAACATATGATGGAAGACATAACAAATTTGATGCATATCAGTTCAGGGACTATATAGAAAAATGCATTTCAATTTATAAATCAGTAGCAGGTAGAGGTTCTAAAACAAAAAAACCATCCCTTCTTATAAACAAACCTAAGTACGTAAAATCTCAAAAAAGGAGAAAAGGAGAAACGGTTTTAAATAATTATGATATTCAACTGATAAACAAGGTCATTGATCTTCATAATAAAGTTAAACATGACGATGATAAGTTGGAAAAAGCTACTGGCTTTGATGGAAAACATATAAACTTGGGGGAACGTTCAGCTTTAGAAATGAGTCAATTCCTTCAATCACCAAGACCACACAAAGAAGCCCTTAGAGACTTCATTGATTCATTGGCTGAAAATGATCTAGCACTTATTGAAGCAGTTATGTACGGTGGAAGGGATGCTTTAATTAATGGCAGAGCGCATCCATTGGATAAAATGTTGAGCCAATTCAAATCTGATAGTAGAGATAGTAGAATTTTCTCCATAATGGATAAAGCACCATTGGGACAATACCTACTCAAAGGGATGGATGAGTATAAATAATCCCTCTAGGCTCTTTAATAATATAACCTCACCGTCCCTTTTGACTCATCAGAATCAAATGTTACTACAGAGGATATCAATAGACCTCCTAACAATAAGATGTTTTTTTGATTAAAAGATATCATCAATAACACAAGTAGCCATTCGAACCGCTTCATTCGTCAAATGTGCATATCTTTGAGTGAGGGACAAATCCGAATGGCCGAGTAGCGTCTTTATCTCATACAGGCCAACTTTACCGCTACTGGCCAAATGTGAGGCGTAGGTGTGCCGCAAATCGTGGAATCGACATTTAAGGCCGATCCTATTTTTTAATCTTTGCCAAGCAAGGCTGAAGCCATTGTAATATATATGTCCGCTGGAAGACGGGAATACATATTTTGATATCTTTTGTTCATGTGCCTTTAAGAGTATCTGGTATGCCTTTTCACATAATGGAAAGGAAAGATTCTTTCCATTTTTTGTTTTCATGCATGTAATTGTTTTATTAAACATATCGACATGTGGCCATTCGAGATTTGTAATCTCTGACTTTCTTCGGCCAGTATACAGAGCAAAAAGTATAATATTTGTTGCTCTGAAGTTATCCCAACCTTCCAAATCGACAATCAATTTATCAATTTCTTCTATAGATAAAAAAGTTGTTGCCTTGTTGTCATAGGAAGGCGCTTTAATTCCGTTACAAGGATTGACCTGAAAATAGTACTCATTTTGAATATGCCAGTTGAATACTCGTTTTATTAATTTCAACACATGGTGAATGGTGCAATCGGATTTGCCGTTCTTTTTCATCTGGCCAAGAATATTATTTATACCCTTCTTGGTCATGAAATCCTTATCCTTGACATGGATATTCCACCGACCCTGATCATTTTTCCATGTCTTCCTGTGTAGCTTGGCATATTCTAGAAATCTATCAAAACTGATATCGCCTATTTCTTTTTTATCTAATAATTTTCCTTCAATGGCTTCAGTCTTGAACTTTGCCTCGATATCCTTGGCCAGTTTGAGATTAGGAACCGTCTTTGTTTTCCATCGCCCTGTAGCTGGATCTTGCATCTTAACTACATATTTAGCTAGGAATTTATTGCAAATATCACATTTTCTTTTGCTGCTTAAATAATCTTTTCCACAACATCTCGAATAGATAGCCATTTCATTACCTCCAAAATCCAGTGAAGATATAGTGATAGATTTTATTGGAGATAATGAAGAAAAGGGCATTTGTATTAGTGAAAAAAAGGAAATATTAGAGAGCATTAATGACTATTTGATTTTCAGTGGCTACCACTAAAACCTTGCATTGATAAGGCTTTGGTGTATATTTGCAACTC
>JARLHD010000120.1 GCA_031292435.1 Ignavibacteriaceae bacterium | reverse complement strand
TCTATTCGGATAACAACGCAGGATATTTTCTTTATGAGGAATTGGACGGCACAAGCTGGCCAATGGGATCCTGGACATTCACGAATAATCTTTATTATATGACTTCTGCCAACTCTCACCAATGGTACAGGCATGGGGTTACATATAGCACCTTATCTCAGTGGCAGGCATTATCTTATGATGCTAATAGTTTCAATACCGACCCACAATTCAATAATTATCCTGCCAGGGATTTGTCACTCAAAACCGGAAGTAAAGCTATAAGTACTGGTACTGGCGTAGGATTAACAGCTGATATTATGGGTACCCCGGTGCCATCAACTAACCCTGATATGGGGATAATTCAGCATACTTCTGGTTCAATGCCGGTTGAGCTTGTGTCATTTACTGGAAATCTTAAAAACAATTCTGTAGAGCTTGTTTGGAATACTGCTACAGAAATTGAAAATCAGGGATTTGAAATTCAAAGAAATTCAAACTCTTCTTGGGAAAAAATTGGATTTGTTCCGGGAAAAGGAAATAGCGTTACTAAAAACTACTATTCATTTGAAGATAATAATCCTTCTGGTTATAAAATTCAGTATAGGCTCAAACAAATTGATAATAATGGCAACTTTAAATATTCTGATGTTGTTAATATTACTATTGCCCCGCAAGCATTCTCAATTGGTAATTATCCAAATCCATTCAACCCGTCAACTAAAATCAGATATACTATACCTTATGAAAGTATGATAAATTTAGAGATATATAACATAATAGGGGAAAAAATAGATGAGCTGAAGAATGAGATACAGCAACCTGGCACTTATGAAATAAACTGGAGCGGAAGTAATCACCCTTCAGGAATTTATTTACTTTCACTTGTGGAATCTCCTGCTAATGGAAATGCTAAGATTTCAAAAACTATTAAAATGAACCTTATTAAGTAATATATTGATCTGGACACTTTAGTCTGAAGGTGGGATTGAAAAAATTCTCCCACCTTTTTTATTACATAAATCTCCATACTGAAAACAGAAATTTCCTTACAATTAAGCTATATCAAATCTCGTTCATAATAATACTCGTTAAAGTTTCTTTTTTTATTAAATTAATATATTTTTATTGATATGGAAGATGATGCTAAATATAAGTGGGTCGGCTAACTTTATGATTAGGAATAATTTCCTCTTTAATGCTTTATATTTGCTCATTTTTATGGGTAATCTTAATGCTACCACATATTATGTGGATAATGACAAGGGAAATGACCTCAATTCCGGTACAACACCATTATCAGCCTGGAAAACTATCTCCAAAGTTAATTCTAAAGGATTT
>JARLHD010000119.1 GCA_031292435.1 Ignavibacteriaceae bacterium | reverse complement strand
CACGAAATTTCTGCGGATGCTTTCTTTTCCACTATGGTTAATTCCACTCATGATCTTCTCACCACTCAATATAATTATCTTCCCCTTTACCCCGGTCTGCAGAATAACAATAATGATGTGAATAATAAGACGGTTATTCTTAATACAGATTATGTCAATCCGTCAGAAACAATTGGAAAAATAGAAGCAGGATACAAATTTACATTCAGGGACCGTAAAGCAACTCTTGCTAATTTGAATTATAGTTACCTTACCGGGCTTTATTATGATAGTCTCAAACTTAGTAATGTTTTCCGTTATCGTGAAAATATCCATGCATTATATCTGTCCTATACAAATAATATTTCTGTCCTGGAGTATAAACTTGGCGTAAGGGATGAACAGACTTATACAGATGGATTGCAGGAAGTAACAGGTGAGGAATTTAAAACAGATTATAATAGTTTGTTCCCTACGTTCGGACTTGCTTACAAATTGAATAAGATATTTCAGTTTTCCTTTAATGCCGCAAGAAAGATTAACCGTCCTCAGTTGGAAATGATAAATCCATTTATTAAAGTAAACGGTCCTAATAGTCTGACTATAGGAAATCCCAGGCTTGCCCCTACTTATACAAACTCTTTTGAGCTGAAATTCAATCCGCTTCTTAATATTTATTATAACGATTCGAAGGGGAGACCATCATCTATTTCAACCAATATTAACGACAGCATAACTGTTAACACAACTATTAATTCAACTGCCAACAAAAGCTATGGCTTTGAACTTACTATACCAATAATAAATGATCCAAAATTTCCAATGAAACTTCCCGATTGGTTAGGTATGTTTAATGTTAGGATTGCTTATAACCGGCTTATTGAAAACGGGGGCTATCTGTCAGAAATTTATTCTATAAAAAGGGATAGTTGGAAATTTTCAGGGAATTGCAATCTCAATCTTTGGTGGGATGTAAACCTGATATTCTATTATAATATTGCGCTTAAAACTGAGGACGACAGATACAGGACGAATGCTTCCCCGTTTGCTGGAATGTTCATTAAAAAGGATTTTCTTGATAAGAAAATAACTGTAGGATTAAACATAAATGATGTCTTCAATGCCATGCGCCCTGTAAATGAAACCTATGGATCAAATTTTTATAGTTATAGCAAATCAAGCTCATGGAGAAGTCGCAATATCGGGCTGTCAATCAGGTATTCCTTTAATGATTTTACAAAGCATGAAGAAAAGGAAGTTGATGACGGCAGAGATAAAGAAGAAGGCTTATTTAAATAATTAACTTTCTATTATAAATGAAACCTAAAATCTCTATTATGAATTATTATT
>JARLHD010000118.1 GCA_031292435.1 Ignavibacteriaceae bacterium | reverse complement strand
TATAATGCCTAAGTTGAAAAGATACTTTTGAAGGAGTAATTTAATAGACAAAACTTCAGGAGTATAGAATGAAAAACGAGAAAAGAAAGTTCTCATCAGAATTCAAAGTGAAAGTAATAAGGGAACATTTGGAGAATCAAGTACCAGTAGGAAAGCTTTGTGAACTATATAAGATCCATCCTAATTTATTTTATCTTTGGAAGAAGGAGTTTTTCGACAACGCAGTGAATGCATTTACAAAGAAGAAAGGTCCCAAAGTAGATGATGATAAAATCAAGCGCCTGGAAGATAAGCTTAAGGACAAAGACAGCCTCATTAGCGAAATAGTAGAAGACAACCTCAGGCTAAAAAAAAATCTGAATGGGGATCTCTGAATAAAATGTGGGTTGAACTGGAAATAAGAGATAAGGTCACCAGCCATATTACATATCTTTCTGAGAGAAGCGGTATAGTAGTAAAGAAATTATTAGCAATAATAGGTTTGGCAAAAACAAAATTCCACCGTTGGTTAAAAAGAACGGGCATAGCCAACCGCCATAATGGGGAAATACCCAGAGCTCATTGGCTTACGCCAGAGGAAGTTGAAAAGGTAGAGAATTTTGTAAGTGAACATTATTCTTTTAATGACTTTTTCCTAAGGGATGGTTACCGCAGAATCACATATAAAATGATAGACCTTGACGTAGTAGCAGCCAGTCCGTCCTCTGTTTATCGAATACTCAAGAGGGCTAATCTCTTAAACAAGTGGAACACAAACAAAAGAGGTCTTAAGGGTATGGGTTTCAAGCAGCCTGATGGTCCACATAAACACTGGCATACTGACATTAAATATGTGAACTTCCGGGGCACCTTTCTGTTTCTTATTTCGGTCATTGATGGATTTAGCCGATACATTATTCATCATGAACTAAGACATAATATGGCATGCTATGACGTTCAACTTACCATTCAGGCAGCCAGGGATAAATATCCTGGAGAAAAGCCAAGGATTATTACTGATAATGGTTCTCAGTACATCTCAAAGGAATTTAAGCAGTTCATAAAAGACATTGAGTGCACACACATCAAAACATCAGTTAACTATCCGCAAGCTAATGGTAAAATCGAACGCTTCCACAGATCTATTAGTGAGGAATGTTTGAGGATCAAATCGCCGATTACTGTCGAAGACTTTAGGCTCTATATCGAAGATTACATTAAGTTCTATAACACCGAAAGGCTTCATGCTTCGCTTAATTACCTTACTCCGGAAGATTATCTTTTGGGCCGGCAGAAAGAAAAGCTAAAAGTAAGGGAAAGTAAAATTGAAACAGCAGAGTTGAATAGGGCCGATTATTGGAAATCAGTGAATGAAGCAGCTTAATAAAAAAGTAAATTTAATTAACAATAAAATCTTTCAGAAAAGTATCTTTTCCCTTGAAGCATTACAGCATAGACACAGTCCACATATGGTTAACGCCTTCTTCCACACACATTTTTAGAGCTCTAGCTTTTCCATAACCACTAATCATAATCAGAACTTCTTCAGAATCCATTACAGTTCCTACTCCGACAGTAAGGGCTGTTTTAGGAACCTTATCTGGATCATTTTCAAAGAAACGAGAGTTTGCGATTCTGGTATCGCGTGTTAAGGTTTTTACCCGTGTTCTAGAATTTAGCGATGAACCCGGTTCATTAAATGCAATATGACCATCCGGACCAATACCTCCCAAGAATAAATGAATGCAACCATAATTTTTTATTTTCTGTTCATACCTCTCGCATTCAATTTGCAGATCTTCGGCATTACCATTCAGAATATTTATATTTTTTTCAGGAATATCAATATGGTTAAAGAGGTGATGATGCATAAAATACCAATAACTTTCATGATGTGTTTTCAGTAAGCCGACATATTCATCCATATTGAAAGTTATAACATTTTTGAATGAAACCTTTCCTTCCTTATGAAGCTTTACTAGTTCCTTATACGTTCCAATTGGCGACGAACCAGTAGGCAATCCTAATACAAATGGTTTATCATGAGTTGGGTCAAAATCCCCGATTTTTTTTGAAATATAGTGTGCAGTCCATTTGCTTAATTTATCATAATCAGGTTGAATCAAAATTCTCATATTGATCTCCTTTGATTGTTTAAATAAAATCTAGTAAGAATATTTTTGAATCCTTAATCTATAGCTTCAGTTACCTTTTTTAATTCTCTAACTTTCTGATAGAAACTTGTCAGGTCCATATCTTTAAGATAAATAAATCCACGGGCAGCCCGAAGACGTGGATGGTTATGTTCTTGAAAATACTCCTTACCAAGGCAAGTTGTTACCATCTGGTACTGCTCGACATAGATTTTCTGAGCGAGTTCGGAGAAGGGACCGTCATGTTCATAACTTGGGAAAGAGGCGGCGCTTTGCGAACCGAAGCAATTCATGAATGCGGTATGCATAAGGGACAGTGTATTAAGAGAAACGGGGACGATAATATCTGCTTCAGAGGGTTTGAAGCGATACCACACATTCCGATATCCCCAGACACGAATGGATGAATCGCCGCTTTCTTTTTCATACATTTTTAATGCTTCGGCAACAGCCATTAGCACTTTGTAATGCGTATCGGGTCCACTTCCTTCGGGATCGAAGGCCACAGTAACAATATTTGGATTTATCTTTTTCATCAGATCGTAGATTGGGAGGACATCCCTGTTCATTTCAGGTTCCTCTGAAAAGATATCTCCCTGATAAAATCCGAGTCTAAGCGGGTGAATAGCGGAAGGTTCAATTCCGAAGTAAGCCCATAGCAGTTCGACTTCCCATTCCCTGATCATACCTTTTAAAGTTTGAATATCGGGGGGATCTTTAGCGCCGGGATATTGCGTAGTTAAGTATTCCTCAAGGTTCTGAGCGCGAAGTTTAAGGGCGATGATATCATTGGTACCGTACACTTCGATAAAATTGCGAAGCATGCGGCGGGCTTCGGCTTCATCTTTCTGCTCCTGAAGACGCGCGGCTGAGCCGTCGAGGAAGAGATACATATCCTCTGCCCTTTTGGCTTTGTCGGATGGATTGAAGTAGTCCTCAGAATACAGTTCCAGGAACTCTTCGTTTTTAAGATAATGACGGAGCTTCCGGATTATGGAGAGGAAGTATGGATTTGAGACTGCGGTAAATCCAGAAGTAAGGTTTGCGAATATATGGGTATTACTCGGGTCGCGGACAAGATGGTATAAGTACGGGAGGTAGCCGAGCATTATATCATCATGATGAGGTTCAGTATGAAAGAACCGTGATCCTGAGACTGGCTGCAAACCTTTATTGATCTTTTCAATAAGACGATCTTTTGATCCATTAACCAAATCAGAAAAAGCTACATGGTTCCTATGGAGTAATTCTGATGCCGATGGACTGGCTTTGAAATCGGCTTCAGTTAATTCAGTAAGAAGTTTATTATTCTTTAAGGAGAGGGAGATGACTATTTCATCAGAAGTTTCATTATCGAGTGATTCCATTTCCTTTAGATTGATAAAGCGTCTTTGGGTTAAAAGACTTGCCGCACCTTTGGTAAGGTAGAAGCATGAATGTTTAAGATCCTGGAGTACAGAAGCCGGGAACTGAGGATTTTTATCTTCTTCGATGGCTTGCTGTACAATACAGGCTTTAGCATCACCGGCGGCAATTATAATTGCAGTTGCATCTGGATTGAAGGTGATTGATTCGAGACCGATAGTTATAACGAGGCGACTACGGGAAACTTCAATGCCACCGAGATCGGATGCGGCGGCTGCCTGTGTTTCGTAATTAGTTCCTGTAAGGCGGGTAACAGAATAGAAGCTGGAACCACGAACATTAAATGCGATATGTCCATCGGGTCCTATTCCACCGAGGAAGAATCCGATACCGCCGAGTTCACGAATTTTACTTTCATAATCCATGCAGAACTTATCAACGCGGTTGATAGCGTCGTGCTGGAGGGATTCAAGTTCAGTGCGGGTCTGACGAACGCGAAGGGAAAGGTCGACAATCCCATTCGGGAATATTTTATCCATCGTCTTACCGGGAGGTAGACCCAATGAGGTAGCGTCAATAAGGAGCGCCTTTGAGGGTGAGAGTCCAAAGCCCTTTATATAGAATTCACGGACATAGTAATTGAAGCTATTATGCTGCTGGGAATCCATGGGATAGAACTCATCTATCTGGACAAAGGAGAGACTTTTCATATCAGGACGTTTTGAGGCATCGATCTCATACTCATTTAGAAGAGATTGAATTTCTTTAGAATCCCATTTATCTAATATGCGTTTTACCCACTTGATAAAGAACTCGGGTGTTTTGCCTGTTGGAAGGGATATGACGCCGCCGGGGTTTTTGATAACCCATTCGATAAAGCGGAGAGCAGTAAGTTTACCAAGCACCGGGAAATTCAGCACTTCTATAATCCGTATCTTTTCTGTTGGGGCGTAACGGAATTCCCTTCCGCTTCTTTTTAATTCAAGCATTTCAACAGTTGAACTGCCATCGTACTTTTTCATAAGCACCTCTTTATAAAAATCCTGTTCATATTATTATTAATCTTTACCTCAAATATTTTATTATGTTTTTTCTTATTTAACAAGGACAGATACCTTTGGGGAATATTTTTTATTACCATCACTATCTATCGCAGCGGCAGATAGTTTATGTTTTCCTTTCCGGACATTGAACCAGACCCAGCTGAAGGGAGATTTGGTATTATAACCAATAGAGATATTATCGACAAAATATTCCACCTTCACGATAGGATCATTTATTTTAATTTCATTTATGTTCAGCAAAACATCCGATCCAGCGGGGAAGGGTTTAGCATTTGATGCAATCAGAAGGCTAATGGACGGGAATTTTTTGCCCGGACGGATTTTATGCATTTTAATATCTGTCATATTCCGGGAAGCAATAGTATTAACGAGAGTGCCCATAGAATCATCACCGCTAATTTCCCAGAACATCAGTCCACGTAGATTATGAGAATATGCAAAGCGAGCTTTAAGTGCAACGGAAGCCTGATCATCAAAGGTCCAGAAAGTGCTATCTTTCGTGTTGAAGAGGTAGGGGGCCATTGCATCTTTATCCCACAGATAATTATATCCAGAGATCATGAGGGAGTCGAGAGTTTTATAATCATTAGATCCCGGATCAGAAATTCCTTTTGCTATACTTCCCTTCTGATATAAACCGTTATTGGCTGTGCTGGTGACTTTCCACCCCTTGCCATAGAAGGCGGCACCGGGAACTATTTTTTGAGGATTAATACCAACTGAATCTATCAGATAAAGAACTGATCCCGCAAAGGATTCTTTTATACCAGGGAATATTGTATCTGCGGGAGAAGAATACAGATTAGTATGATGGTCGGCTTTATCGTCCCAACTACCATGAAAGTCGTATGTCATAAGATTATACCAATCCATAATTGACTGATCTTTAGACAAATTAAATTTCCAGAGATCTGCGCCGCGAGCAGGGATAGCTGCTGTTAATAAGAAGCCCGGTTTCAGAGCATCTAATTTATTCCTGAATAGCTTAAGCAGTTCGGAAAGATTATCGCGATCATTTTTATTATGATGCATACCGTCATCGCCACCGACAACCGGGAATTCCCAATCGATATCGAATCCATCAAATATTCCTGCGGCAATACCATTACCACCGGCATGGTTAGCTTGGGGAAGGTTACCAAAAATAAATTTATCGATACAATCGTCAACAAACTTTTCTCTTGAATGAGGAGTAAGAGCGGCATCAGAGAACCAGGTTGAGCCTGTCCACCCGCCAATTGATAAAACTATTTTAAGATGAGGGTGCATTGCTTTCAATTTTTTAAGCTGATTAAACTGACCCCGCAATAGCTGTAATGAATCATCTGCAACACCGTCAATGCTTATATCGGAAGAATAAATCTGCTGATAATCGAGATATGGATTCATTAAGTTAGCCAGGAGAGTACCGGAGGAATCGGGTGCAGGAACAATGAATGCATAATTTAATACAGTAATCTTATCGGCTGAGCCCGAGGTTTCGATATTTTTAATATAATAATTGCGAAGAGCGGGTCCCCATTCCGGATAGTATGCTACGATTTCTTTTTTCTGTGCTGATGCGTTCAACTGGATCAGAAAGAGGCATATTATTATGGAGATTATATTTTTATTCATTATTTACCCATAACAACAACGATTTCATTAACAGTACTTTTCTCCTGAATTGGAATTATTCCTTCTATGATCCTTCCATTAAGTGAAATTGTTTTAACTCCTTTTTCAATGCCTTCAGGATTTTGAACCCTAATATTGTATGCAGCTCCACGCCATTTTCTATTAACTTCAAAGCCTTTCCAATCAGATGGGATACAGGGATCAATTTCCAATCCTTTATATGAAGGCCGGACTCCAAGGATATATTTAGTAACGGCAGTATAGAACCAAGCAGCAGTGCCTGTAAGCCATGGATGTCTTGCTCTTCCGTGCGCAGTATGATCTTTACCCATTATGAACTGACAATAGGAATAAGGTTCTGATTGTCTTGTTTCTATCAGATCATTTTGATTGTAGGGCAAGATAGAATTATAATATTTCATTGCACGATTACCATGTCCCAGTTTGCATTCTGCTACTACAGCCCATGGGTTAGGATGGCTGAATATAGAACCGTTTTCTTTGATTCCCTTATATACACGAGTTATATAGCCGATATCATCATCAGGTTTTGAGTAAGCAGGTAAGACAAGATGAAGCCCATATTTAGAATACAAATGCTTATCAACAGCATCCATACATTTAGCAGCACGATCGGGAGAAGCGGCACCTGAATAAACAGCCCAGCTTTGAGCATTGAGGAATACTTTTCCTTCTTCACTTTCATGAGTACCTATCTTAATTCCTTTTTTGGTGAATCCTCTTAAATACCAATCACCATCCCATAGTTCTTTTTCGCAGGCATCTTTTACTTTTGCGGCCATTGCAGAATATTTCTTTACATCACTTGATCTGCATAACTGTTCTGCAGACTGAATAAAAATATTGATAGCCCAATAATGCATGAAGGAAACCATGGCGCTTTCACCACCTCCAAGATTGAGGCAGTCGTTCCAATCGGCACGTAGACCCTGGCAGATACCATTCTTACCAATATACTTTGCTGAGAAGTCCAATATCTTTGTGAGGTGCTCATAAACTGTTCCTTCACCCTTATCTGCATATGGAATAACGTTATTAAAGAAATCCATTTCCCCATTTTCGACTACCCATTCACATATAGAAGCGACAAGCCAGAGGGCGTCATCGGAACAGACATCCTCCATACCATGTACAATATCGGCGGCACTAGGAGTTGGAACAACAGTTGGAAGTTTTACACCGGGAAGTTTATTTTCTACCGGTTCAAATACGGCAGGATCAAATAAATGAAGACCATACCCCATACTGGTATGGCCTTTAAGGAGCTGTATAATTCTGTATTTTGTTTTTTCAGGGTTTGTATGAACAACACCCATTACGTCCTGAGAAGTATCGCGATAGCCAAGACCGACTCTTCCACCTACTTCGACAAATGAACCGAACCTTGACCAGACAACACATGTTTCCGCCTGATAGAGAGTCCAGATATTTATCATAGTATCAAGCCCCTCATTCGGAGTTTTACATTGAAGGACAGAAGTTTTTTCTTCCCAATAGTTTTTTATATCATCGAAAGCTTTATCAACATTATTAAGCTGTGAATACTTAGTTTTTATTGTTCTACCCTTTTCTTCTCTTGAACCTACACCGAGCATAAATATTAAGCGGGATTCTTCGCCAGGATTCAGAACAATTCTTTTATGGAGTGAGGCACAATGATTTCCGCCTAATTCAGTAGAATTACTACAAGTCCCCTGTTCAACTGATACAGGGTTAGATTCAGTTCTATAGTTTCCAATAAATGAATCCCTGACGCAATCATAACTATCGGGATTGAAGCTGGAGGCAAAGAAGTGAAAGGTCCACGGTTCATAGAAGAAGTCATATTCGATGATACCATCTTTATAACTTGAACCACTTGCATAGAGACTCATCTGGAGGTTCTGGTTATCAATCTCAACATGATGAAAAGAGAACTCAAGATAGGAGAAGATGCTAAGCTTACGGGGTTTACTACTTTTATTTTTTATTTTAACATCCCATAACTCTACATCATCTTCCAAAGGAATGAAAATAAGCTGTTCAGACTCTATACCCTGATAATCGCACTGGAATTTTGAATAAGAAAGACCATGCCTACATATATATTTTGCTTTTGAGAAATCCTTCCCTACCGGCTGCCAAGATATAGTCCAATACTCTCCTGTTTCATCATCCCTTATGTACACATAGTGACCGGGACGATCAAGAGGAATACCATTCTGGCGGAACCGAGTTACCCTATGATGTTCTGTAGATTTATAGAAGGAATAACCGCCAGCGTTATGAGATATTACAGTGCAGAGATCATTTAATCCGATATAATTTGTCCATGAAACCGGGACATCGGGGCGATCTATTACATATTCTTTATTTTCATTATCAAAATAACCGTACTGCATTATTATCTCCTTAAATCAAGTAGTTTTATATTTTTCTCAAATTTTCTCAGGGATAGGTTCTGGTGTATTTTCACTTTCTATATGTCTAAATGGAACAAACAAGGCAACAAGAAATGATGGTATAGTTGAAACCATTACCCACAAAAAGAAATGTTTATAACCAAGGAAATCACTTACAAATCCACTAAGGGCGGATGGGATCATTAATCCCAGATTCATCAAACCAGTTGCAAATGCATAATGAGCCATTTTATACTTACCCGGAGCTATTTGCTGCATCATATAGAGGGTTAATCCAACGAAACCAAAGCCATAGCCGAAATATTCAAATACAACTGCAGTACCTATCGAATAGAGACTTACAGGAGTAGTGAATGCAAGGAACGCATAAACAGCAAAGGGTATATTAAAGAAACAACAGAGTATGAATAAGGAATTTTTTAGTCCTTTCTTTGCTACAAAATACCCAGCTAATATAGAACCAAGAATAAAAGCCACGGGGGGAAAGAATCCGTATATAATTCCTATCTGGGAAGTTTCCAATCCAAGTCCTCCGGCTGATCTATCAGCTTTGAGGAATAGGGGAACAATTTTCATTGCCTGTCCTTCTGCAAATCTATATAGGATTATAAATGTAATTCCCCATGCGACATACTTCTTTTCAAAGAATGTTATTACAACTTTCCAGAAAGTTGCAAATGCCTCTTTAGAAGTCTTTATACTTTCGGATACGCCTCCAACAGGAAGCATTCGAGAGTGATATACACTAAGGATAATGAGGATAGAGCCGAATATGCACATAACTATTGTCCATGCGGAAAGGACACCTATTGATTTCTCAAGTTCACCGGCGATAAATACAAAAGCGCCTTGTGAAAGAACTTTAGCTACATTATAAAATGCTCCCTGCCAGCCTACATATTCAGCCTGTTCTTTTTCAGTCAGAGCATTTATATACACTCCATCGGCAGCTATATCATGAGTAGATCCATTGAATGCTATTATAGCAAAGACAGCCAAAGAATAGCCGAAGAAATTATGTAAATGCAGAGTAAGCGCGAGCAAGCCAAAGGAGACACCTCCTATGAACTGGGTAGCAATAACGAAGTATTTCTTTGTCTTGAACATTTCAAGGAAGGGACCCCATAGTGGTTTTAGTGTCCATGGCAAAATAACAAGGGTTGTATAGAATGCAATTTGAGCATCTGATATTCTCATTGCCTTATACATTAATACAGAGACAACATTTATAGTAACAAAAGGCAACCCTTCAGCAAAATATAAAGTTGGAACCCAGAATGCCGGTTTAATTTTCCTTCCGGTTTTTGCAATCATGCCATTACCTATATTAAATGAAAATAAAATTTAATTTATATTAACTAATTACTTAAAGTTTCCCAACCTCTTTTATTCATCTGATAAAAGATAATTCCTCCAAGAATAAGACCAGATAGAAGAAATATTATGCCTGTGAACATACTTGCCAGTATAATTTTTCCTATTCCAAAGAGGAAACAATATATCATCCCGACACCGCAAATCCAGTTAATAAGATTCAAAATACCATCATGCACAGGGGGGATATCAGCAGCCATGGAAGGTATTTTACCCCAGAATCTTGAATTAGGACGTACCCTCCTATAAAAGGAAACGAGTTTACTTTCAGGTTCCGGTTGAGTAAGGAATGTAACTATTACCCATGTTACAGTAGTAAATGCTACTGTTATTAAAAGCATGTATGCAAACTGCCTTGGATCCTTTTCACTAAAATTAAAATAAAACTTTAATACCAATGAGACAATTAGTGCAGCAGTCATTGCTGATATCTCACTCCAGGCATTTATTCGCCACCAGAACCATCTTAATATATAAACGAGACCGGTACCAGCGCCAATAGCCATCAGGAACTGCCAGGCACCTGCAATAGAATCCATATAGAACGTTACCACTGCAGAGAGAATCATAAGGACCATAGTAATTAATTGGGAAAACCTGACATAATGCTTTTCAGGTTTTTTATTAATATATCTTCTATAGACATCATTGACAAGGTAGCTTGCACCCCAATTAAGCTGAGTACCTATAGTGGACATATAAGCAGCGGCAAAGGCAGCTATCATAAGTCCAC
>JARLHD010000117.1 GCA_031292435.1 Ignavibacteriaceae bacterium | reverse complement strand
TTTTTCAACGATTCTTCACTTCGTTCAGAATGACAGAGATTTTTCAACGATTCTTCACTTCGTTCAGAATGACAGAGATTTTTCAACGATTCTTCACTTCGTTCAGAATGACAGAGATTTTTCAACGATTCTTCACTTCGTTCAGAATGACAGAGATTTTTCAACAGAGATTCTTCACTTCGTTCAGAATGACAAGTACGAGCTCATTCATATTATATAATTAAATAGTCAGTGCGGATAATTGTTCTTTTAATTTATTGAATGCTTTAGCACGGTGACTTATTTTATTCTTTTCTGAAGGATCCAATTCAGCCATAGTAACAGAATAGTTTTCAGGAATGAAAAAAGGATCATAGCCAAACCCATTGGAGCCTTTTGCATCCAGAATAATTATACCCTTTTCCTCACCTTCAGATGTTAAATAATTTTCGCCATTAAAGAACACGGCAGAGCAAACATATTTTGCATGATGAGGTTCGGGCAGAAGTGTAAGTTCGGTAATCAATTTTTGATTATTCAGTTCGTCGGTGGCATTTGGGCCTGAATACCTTGCAGAATGAACGCCGGGTTGTCCGTTAAGCTGATCTACCACTAATCCGGAATCATCTGCTATTACTGGGATTTTATACTTATTAAAAACGTGAGCGGCTTTCTTTACAGCATTCTCTTCGAAAGTAATTCCATCTTCAATGATATCTTCATCGTCATTTAAATCAAGCAGAGAAATAATCTTTAAGCCTGTGACGGATAAAATATCTTTGACTTCCTTTATTTTTCCATTATTCCTTGAAGCGAAAATCAGATCAGGCACTGTATATTTCCTCCATTACCTGAAAAGCATAACGCAGGTGCGGTATTACGATAGAGCCACCGATAATTAAGGCAACATTAAATGTTTCGAACAATTCTTCACGAGTAGCACCTTCAGCAATTGATCTATCTACATGATAGAAAATGCAATCATTACACCTAAGAACCATGGAGGAAGCAAGTCCCATCAGTTCTTTTGTTTTTGCAGGGAGGGCGCCATCGATGTAGGCTTTATTGTCTAATGCGAAGAATTTATTGAAATCACGGAATCCGGAGTTCAATATTTTTTCATTCAATTCCGAACGATACAATTTAGTTTCAGAGACAGTTTTTTTCATATCAGTTCCATGTATAATTATTACTCTAATTTTTTCCTAAACCGGAGTGAGCTTAAAAACAGGATAGCAATTCCCATTAATAAAAGGACAGTAGCCTCCTGCCATAATTCTTTTATACCAATTCCTTTTAAGATTACCCCCCGAATGATAGCGATGAAATATCTGAGGGGAATAAGATAACTGGCATATTGGATTATCTTAGGCATATTTTCAAGGGGGAATGCGAAGCCAGAAAGATAAACCATCGGCATCATAATGCCAAAGATAGCGATCATCATTGCCTGCTGCTGTGTTTTTGAAATGGTAGATATAAACAAGCCAAGTCCAAGTGTGGAAAGGATATAAAAGAAAGAACACAGAAAAAGAAAAGCAATGCTACCTCTTACAGGAATATCGAAGATTAATGTCATTGCAGTAAGGACAATCATAACTGCAATAAAACCAAGAATAACAAATGGTATAAGTTTACCCATGATTAACTGCCACGATTTGATGGGAGTTACAATTAATTGTTCAAGAGTCCCTATTTCTTTTTCCTTTACGATTCCAAGAGAAGTAAGGATAAGAGTTATGATACTTAGCAAGAGTCCAACAATTCCGGGAACCATGAAATAACGTGTAAGCAGTTGCGGATTATACCACACTCTTATTTCAGGTTCGATCATTCCAACCGGAAGTAACTTTCTTCCTGATTTATCCATATAGTTCAATAAGATATTCTGCGAATAACTCTGAACAACTTTGGCGACATAACCGGCGGCTATAGAAGCTGTGTTTCCATCAGAGCCATTAAATATTGCCTGAACGGGAGAAGTTTCACTCCTATGAATTTTTTCAGAAAAGTCTTTGGGGATAACCAGGGCTAAAATAATATGTCCTTTATCAAGATCTTTAGAAAGCTGAGAATAATTATCGGCATAATAGTCTACTTTAAAGAAACCGGAGCTTGTAAACGATTCAACAAATTTTCTGCTTTCCTGCGTTTTATCCTGATCATAAACAAGAGTATGGACAATATTTACATCGAGAGTTGCAGCATATCCAAGAAATATAAGCTGGATAACCGGAGCAATTAATATAATTCCGAACATTTTGGGATCACGACTGAACTGGAGGAATTCTTTTTTAATGATGTGGAGGATAGTTTTCATCCTTTGTTCCCCTTCCGAGTATTTATTAGATCCGCCAAAAGAATAATTACAGTAGTAAAAAGAAGAAGATAAAGCGCCTGATCCCAGAATGATGTTATACCAACTCCGCGGATAACGATAGCTCTCAATATTTCGATAAAGAATTTAGCAGGAGTAATATTTGTTAAAATCTGAACTGCAAGCGGCATGCTTTCGATAGGGAAAATAAATCCAGAAAGGATCACCGAAGGCAGAAGAGTAGCGAAGGTAGCTATTGAAAAGGCGACCTGTTGTGAATCGGCAATAACTGAGACGAGGATACCAATGCCGGTAGATGCTGATAAAAAAAGCAAGGTAGTAAGGAACAGAAGAATAATACTTCCCTTTATTTCCACACCGAACAGGAAATAGCCAACAATAAGGATCACGGCAGCATTGAATAACGAAAGCAGGAGGTAAGGTAATATTTTACCGGCAATGAGTTCGAATGAATTTATAGGTGAAACGTTTATTTGTTCAATTGTGCCTCTTTCTTTTTCCCTGACGAGAGACAAAGAAACGCTGATAGCAGCGGTGATAAGAAGGATCATGGCAATGAGACCAGGGAGAAGAAAGCGGGTTGTCTGAAGATCAGGATTATACCAGAAACGAGTTTCCAAATCTATAGGGACGTAATTTTTCTGTCCATTTTTCATCAAGACTTCGGCAGTAAGATTCTGCCCAAAAGTCTGCAATGCGGCAGTAACATAGTTCTGAATAATATTTGCAGTATTTCCATCGACACCATCAATAAGGAACTGAACTTTTACATTCTGTCTTGAGTAGAACTTTCTGGAAAAATCAGAAGGAATGACCACGATGCATTGAGCAAGTTTATTATCAAGAGTGGTTTTTAACTGATGATCACTATTCAGATATCCGGTTAAGTCGAAATATTCAGAATTTGTAAGTCCCTTGACAAGATCCCTAGTTACAATGGAATATTCCTGATCATAGACAGCGAGTTTAATATGGTGGACATCAAAATTTATAGCATAGCCGAAAATACCGAGAAGGAAAACGGGAAAGAGAACCAAAATTGCGAGCATGCGATAGTCGCGCAGGAGGTGTTTAAATTCTTTTTTAGCAATTGCTTTAATTCTGTTTAAATTCATTTAATTTTTTTCCAATAAATGAATAAAGACATCCTCAAGAGAAGGGATGATATTCTCGATCGATTTGACAGTAATATTCTTTGCCTGGAGAAGTGATTTAATTTGTTCCTTTCCAGTGTATTTATCATTAACTATAATATGAATCTGGTTTCCAAATATTGAAGTTTCATCTACAAAAGAAGCCTTTTCGAGAATTGATAAAGAATCAATAACAGGTGTACATTCAATTTCGAGAATGGTATTAGTAAGATATTTTGATTTGAGCTCTTTAGAATTACCTTCTGCAATGAGTTTACCAGCATTTATTAAAATAATATTACCACAATATTCCGCTTCTTCAAGATAGTGGGTTGTAACAAAAACAGTCGTGCCGGATTCGGAAAGTGAGTTAATTAAATCCCAAAATGCACGGCGGGAAACAGGATCGACACCACTAGTCGGTTCATCGAGAAATACAATCCCCGGTTTATGGATAACGGCAGTACCGAGAGCGAGCCTTTGTTTTATGCCACCGGGGAGAGAAGCAGTAAGAACCTTTTCTTTTCCCTGCAGACCTGCAATTTCAAGCACCCATTTTTCCCTTTCCTTGAGGAGTTCCTTTTCAATTCCATAAACTCCGCCAAAGAATTCGATGTTCTCAGAGACTGAAAGATCGTTATAGAGAGAAAACCGCTGTGACATATATCCAATATTCTTTTTCACCAATTCGGATTCGGATTTGATGCTGAATCCACCAACCAATGCATCTCCTTCAGTGGGTTCAAGAATACCGCAAAGCATTTTAATAGTAGTTGACTTCCCTGCCCCATTGGCACCAAGAAAGCCAAATATCTCACCTTTTTTTACTTTAAAATTTATATGATCAACAGAGACGAAGCTGCCAAATTTTTTTGTAAGATTATTTACTTCAATAGAGTACATAAATTAATATATTCTTTTGCCTGAGGATTTAAGAAGACGTGCAAGTGCTGTTTCATAATCGACAAGGGAATTAACCAAATCTGTCTGACTTTGAAGCCTGGAGGTTTCAGCATCGATCAGATCCGTAGAAGTTGCATACTGCACATTATATTTTTCCTGAATTCCCCGATAATTCTCATCGGCCTGTTCCTGACCTGTTTTTGCTACATCGATTTTATTACGGGCTGCATTAAGAGCCAAATAGTTGTTGTATACTTCAACCTCAATATTTTCTTTCAGGAGTTCTTTATTGGTGCTAAGCTGATTAAGATTCTGTTGTGCCTGTTCTACCTGCGAGGAGTTGTATCCCCAATTCCAAATATCCCAACTTAAAGTTACACCGGCATCCCAAGAATCTTTAAATCTATCCAATGTAGGTAAAATACGCTGATTGGGCCGGTTGTAATAATAATCAGAGAAAAGAAAAATGGATGGGTACCATCCGGAGGCAGCAGCGCTGACATTTTCATTGCCTGCCTGAACCCTAAAATCCAAAGCAAGTAATTCTGACCGGGACTGCATTGCTGAAGCTAAGAGAGAATCATAGCTCAATTGTGAGAAGTCGATTTGGGGATCTACGTCTGCAATTTCAGTTTGATCGCTAATCGGGAGTCCAAGCGCTTTATTGAACACAGCCCTGGAAGTATTGAGACTATTTTCTGCTTCTATTTGTTTTAACCTAAGGGACGCGTACTGGACTTCAAGTTTAAGAAGATCATTTTTAGTAACAAGATCGTTGACAAGAAAGTTTTTTGTATCTGTAAGATGAGCATCCTCCTGTTTAAGATTTTCATCAATATAATCTTTCAGTTTCCGTGCTTTGAAGTAATTCCAATAAGCATTAATAATATTGAATGCTTCTTCATTTGCATCTTTATTATAATCTGCAACGAATGCCTCTCTATTTTTTACAGAGGCTGATCTTAAGGATAATAATCTGAAGCCGGTGAAAATAGGCTGCTGAAGGGATACCTTGAATGAATAATTATTCAAAACCACATCCTCTATTTTGATTGGTCCAGTTGGAACAAAAGGAAGGCTGACTTCGAAAGGAGGGACATCACTAAGTCTGGTATATCCTGCATTAAAAGATAGCTTAGGGAGCAGCTGTGAATTTGTTTCTGTTATTTTAGCTTCTGATCCCAACAATTTTGACTGTGATATTTTAAGGTTCTTGCTATTCTTTAGACCAAATTGAATACTTTCCTCAAGAGTGTACTTATGCTGAGGAAAAAGATTATTGAAACCCAACAATATCAATAATAAAATAACATGCTTCATGAAATCACCTTAATATTTTCTTTGTTATCACCGACCAGGTGAATAAAAACATTTTCAAGGGAAGGAGGAATAACGCGATAACTTGTAACCACCAATCCTTTTTGATTTAACAGTTCGATAATATTTTTCAGACGAGAGGAATTTTCAACAACGATATCAATTCTATCGCCGAAGAGCTGAACTTCAAATTCAGGTTCAGCTTTAACTATTTTATACGCTTTTCTGGCTTCGGGACATACAATTTCAATTACTTCCCTACTAATCGACTTTTTTATATTTTGAGGAGTATCCAGAGCCAATATTTTTCCCTTATTCATTAATGCAACACGGTTACATCTTTCGGCTTCATCGAGGTAAGGAGTAGACATAAGAATAGTAATACCCTCTTTAATTAAGCCGGAAAGAATTTTCCAGAAATCTCTTCTTGAAACAGGATCAACACCAGTGGTAGGTTCATCCAGAAACAATATTTGCGGACGGTGAATTAGACTACAAGCAAGGGCTAGTTTCTGTTTCATTCCGCCAGAAAGTTTATCCGCAGGTCTTTCCCTGAATTGAGTAAGCCGGGTGAATTCAAGAAGTTCATTTCTACGATCATAATAATTTTTAACCCCATGGATATCAGCGAAGAATTCGATATTTTCATCGACAGATAAATCGCCGTACAGACTAAACTTCTGGGACAGGTATCCTATTTTATTTTGTGCTTCTTTTTTATGCTTATGAAGATCAATATTCATGAGAGTAATTTTCCCGGAGTCGGGTTTAATTAAACCACATAAGTTCCTGATAGTGGATGTTTTACCAGCGCCATCGGGTCCGACCAGTCCAAACATCTCCCCCTTCTCAACATTAAAAGAGATGTCATCAACAGCTTTGATATCGTCAAAGCTTTTGCTGAGTTTTTCTATATTAACGGCGGCATCCATTATTTGAAAAATATCCTTGCATCCGCCGGCATGCCCGATTTAAGCTCAAAATCCGGATTAGGAATTTCTATTTTGACTGCAAATACAAGTTTAGTCCTTTCATCTTTGGTTTGAATATTTTTAGGAGTAAACTCAGCTTCCGGTGAGATATAGGTAACCTTACCATCAAATTTTTTATTCTTAAAAGCGTCGACACTAACTTCAGCTTTCTGTCCCAATTTTATTTTCCCAAGTTCAAGTTCGGTAACATAAATATAGAGTTCAACGTTTGTAAGGTCAGAAATCTTAACCAGGCTTGACATAGGCGAAACAGTTTCGCCGACTTCGAAATATTTTTTAACAACAATTCCATTTAAGGGAGAGACAATATAGCTATCATTCATATTTTTCTTAATAAGATCGGCACTTGCAAGGGACTGATTAAGTTTAGCTTCAGCCTGTTTTATTTCTTCGGGGCGGGCATAGTTTTTAATTTTAGCATAGTTTTCTTTTGCAGACGAAAGCTGGTCTTTCGTTATGTCATAATGTGAGACCGCATCATCATACTGTTTTTTTGTAATAGTCTGTGTCTGATAAAGTTTTTGAAGTCTATCCATATCAGATTTTGCCTGATCATAATTCACCTGAGCCTCTTTAAGAGACGATTCTGCAAGGGAAATATCCTCCTTCCGGGCACCATTAATAAGAAGATCCAATTGTGCACGGGACATAGCTGCACCTGCTTCCTGTTGTTTTAACTGCAGGCGCAAAGTTTCGGTATCAATGATCAAAACAGTATCCCCCTGCTTAACTCTGTCCCCTTCATCTTTTCTAAGTTCGATAATTTCGCCATTTGTCTTTGAGCTTAGAACAACGTCAACAGTTTCAATAGTACCGGTGGCTTCAATACTATTTTTATTGTTATCATTACCACAACCTATATTGAGGATTGAAATAAAAGATAAAATTATAAAACCAAATAATTTCATTAAGTTTTCTCCATTTTTAAATTCTTCAACAAGTTTTTCCCTTTCGCAGTTAAAATCCCATTCATGACAATATCCAGAGTTGATTCAAGCGCTTTGAATGCAGGAATTTTATTATTAGTAATAAAAGCCGGATTTATAATGCCTCTTATACAGGAGATAAAAATATTTATCATAATCAGAGAAGGATAGTTTACGATATATTTTTCTTTTTTCCCTTGTTCTATTATGCCGGAAATATTCCGGGTCATAAATCTTGACCTAAAAACTTCTATTTCATTCCAAATTTCCGGCGCGTGAGACTGAATATCAGAAAACCATTGTTCATTTACATTTATTAACATATTCCCAAGATATTTAAATATATAGAACAACTTTTCTACAGCATTATAATTATGATTGATGATACCTGTGATATTTTCGCTATGTGTTTTGATAAACAGGTAAGCGACCTCCCTTACTAAATCTTCTTTTGCCGGGAAGTATTTGTATATAGTTTTTTTACTCATTTTCAGGGACGAGGCGATATCGTCTACAGGAATTTTGTAGAACCCCCGGGTGAAAAATGTATCACTGGCGGCTTTTAATATTTTAAGTTTATCATCATTCATGAGTCAGGAAACTATTTTACCATAGATTCGTTTCCAAACATAATATATGGAAACGGGATTGTCAAGTAAAAGTTTCCAGCTGATTTAAAGATGTGATTTAGTGCCTTAAAAAAAGAACCGCCTGCAAGGCGGTTCTTTAAATTTATAGACTTATATTATTTCACCAGGATCATTTTCCTAATCTGAGAAAACTTTCCTGCTTCTATTTTATAGAAATAAATACCGCTGTTAAGATCATCTGCATTTAGAGTAACTTTATAGCTTCCGGAATTCTTATAAACGTTCTCAACAATTTTTACCTGCTGACCGAGTGCGTTGAAAACGGAGAGTTTTACATTTGAAGCTTCGGGCAAAGAATAGGTAATTGTAGTACTTGGATTAAAAGGATTTGGAAAATTCTGTTCAAGATAATACCCTTTAACGACAGGTTTAAAATTAACTTCAACAGGAGTATTATACTTAAAGCTACCATTATTATCTATTTGTTTCAGCCGGTAATAATATACACCGGGATTATTTAATTTATCTGAATAAGAATAACTAACGGGGGAAACGCTATTGCCAGCTCCCTTTACAAAACCAATTTTGTTAAAGATTAATTCACCATCGGAATTTTTAACTGATCCTCTTTCAACAGAGAAGCCAGAATTATTTAGCTCAGTGGCAGTTTTCCAGTTAAGATTTATATTATTCTGATCAATTGCGGCATTAAAGGAAACCAATTCAACAGGAGTAGCATCTGTAGAAACATCAGTTCGCTGCTTACCATCAATCTTATAATTTATAAGAGTATCAGTTCCATTGTACGAGTAAATAGTAAAATAATAATGAGATCCCAAGGGCAGATTATTAAAAGTATAAGATTGAGCAGCTGAATAAGGAATATTTATTAGTGCTTTTCCAGTAGACAAGTCAGTGCTGTCGGGATAAACATCTCCATCACATGGAATGAAGTAATTATCAACATTATATGCTTGTAGTAAATAGCCAGAAGGAAGCTGTCCGTTTGTTGGATTTGTCCAATTTACTGTAATAGAATATCCATTTGCAGCAGCGCTGAAATTAGAAACCTGGTACGTTGGTTCTGGGCTGAATACCGGATTTAACATAGACATATCATAGAGGTTAATATATTTTAAATATTCAGGGTGATCGACAAATGGATTTCTGTTTTGCTGAAGAGTTGATATGTAGTTATTTCTTTCAACCTCCCATTTATCAGGGGGATCCTGTTTAGACCAATTTAATAAAGTTTGTATATCCTGAGGGGTAGAGGGGATTTTAGTTTCATTTAACCATTTAAAAGACCAATTTCCATAGGCTCCATTATGGTCATACATAACAACCATATACATCATTCCACGAGCGGCATCGCCTTTATCTCCGGGACGAGGCTCAAAGACTGTTTGACCAAGAGCATTTTTACCGAACTTACATTCAAGGAAGGCTGTAGTAACAGTAGCGCAATCTCCAAGGGGATAATTACCTCTCATTCCATTTACCTTTGATTGCTGTGTCAGGAACAAATGATGGTAATCCGAATAATAGGGATTAGTTGTTGATGCAACATCCCACCAACTTTGGCAATATGTATGCTCCCGGCTGAAATCAAGACCATTAAAATCAAAGAATGGTTTAACAAGAGGAGGAGTATAAACAACTGTATAGCCTGAATATGCACACGATACCGATCTTTGGGTTCCTACTCCAGTAGGAGTAGACTCATAATTTGGAATCAAAATATCCCGATAATCACTATAAGTCCTTGACGTAAAAGGTGATCTAATTCTTACCTCCAAATCAGCCGGAAAAGTTGGACTGTCAACCGAAACAGTTTTATAATATGAAGTGTCCTGGGGAAAAACACTTAAGAAGAAAAAGAACGAAAATACTAGCAGATATAAATAGCCGGTAACCTGTTTGAACATATTACTCTTCCTTATTTAAAGGGTTAAAATTTATTTAAGACGAATTGCACATTAGAATCGTTTGAACATTATACGAAGATGTGAAAGTATTTTTAAGAAAAAGAGTAAGGTTGGTAGTTCTTAATAATCAAATCCGTTATAAGCAAACAAATATTATTATTTATTATTAAACTTGATAAGATCCGGATACAAAAATGGGCAGATAGAGATCTGCCCATTTTAATAAGAATGATTTCTTACTTAACAAGCATCATTTTTCTAATTGAAGAGAACTGTCCAGCCTCTATTTTACAGAAATAGATACCGCTTGAAAGTTCACTTGCATTGAAAGTAACATTATATGTGCCTGCATTCTTAAATCCATTTTCCAGAGTTCTAACAGGTTGTCCGATAGCATTGTAAACAATAAGTTTTACATTAGATGCCTGGGGCAATGAATAAGATATGATAGTACTTGGGTTAAATGGATTAGGATAATTCTGATTCAGAGCAAATGCTGAAGGTGCATTATTAACATTAACTTCAACAATGCTTGAATATTTGAATGAGCCATTGTTGTCAATTTGTTTTAGTCTGTAATAATAATTTCCCTGACTAACTGAATTATCGACATAAGAATAGGAGATAGTTGAAGTGGTGGTACCATTACCTTTAACAAAAGCTAATTTTGACCAATCAGTTTGATTTGCAGAACGTTCAACGTTAAAGCCCATATTGTTGACTTCAGTTGCAGTCTTCCAGGAAAGATTAACAGCTCCTTTTATAGCATTAGCAGAGAAAGAAGTTAATTCAACAGGAGTAGC
>JARLHD010000116.1 GCA_031292435.1 Ignavibacteriaceae bacterium | reverse complement strand
GATAATGGAAGTCCTGTTATTCCTATTTGCATAATTCTCCTTTAGAATTTAACAAATATAATTAAAATCAGAGGAAAGTAGTCTATATCTGTCTGTTTTTCCGTTTATCCTTTCTATTGCTCGTTAATAAATTATTTCCATTAAACAGGAAACCTAAAATTCGCCTGAACGTCTTAATAATTAAATACCGGTCCTTGGAATATAAGTTTACAGGAGGCTTTATGTTAACCGATAGTTTAACTGGAAGAAATTCAATCTATATAAGTATTGTAGTTATGTCTGTTTCCCTTTTTCTATTCATGTTTTTATGCTCCTTCATTGGGAATGAAAATAAGATTGATTCAGGGCATAAAAAGGGGGAGAGTACATTTATTTCTTATTCGGGTGAAAACCACGATAAATATGAAGCTGTATTTTCTGATAGTGAGCTGAAATCATTATCTAAAAATGGGAAAGTTCTGTCCGGAGATGAAATGAAGGAAAATGAAGAACTGGTTTATGATAATATCAATTCCATAAGTCAGAAGCATAGCGATAAGGATGAAGCTGATTTTGTCTTTCAGTTCAATGATAATGGATTTCGTCAACATATGAAGCATTTCACTGAAGAAATGAAGTTATTGAAACCCCGTATTATGAAAGAGCTCGATTCAATGCGGTGTAATTTTGAATTTGATATCCCCGATGTCCAGTTAGATGAAAAGGATTTCAAAATTGATATGGATAAAATTAATAATGATTTGGAAAGGGCATCGGATGAGATAAAAAGATCGGCTGTTACAATTAAAAATCTCGATATTCCCGCTATTACAGAAAGAATTAATAAAGAAATGAAGAATGCCGGTATTGATCTTAAGAATTCGAAGAATGAACTGAAAAAACTTAATCAGTTTCTTAAAGAGATAAAACAGGAAATGGTCAAAGATAAATTAATTCAAAACACTGATGATAAAGTAAATCTTAAAATAAATGATGACGGAATTTATTTTAATGGTAAAAAGTTGCCTGAAGATTTAGCAAATAAATATAAAAAAATGTATAAAGATAGGTTTGGTCATAATATACATCACTCCTTTGAAATTAAAACAGAAGAGTAAACCTCTTTTCAATTATCCTTCGGGGTTTTTCCGACCCTCGAAGGTCTGTATTTTTAAATTGAGATTGTCACCATACCTTAGTATTTTTCCGGTTGACTTTTCATAAATAAACCGATCAGGAGCAAATAAATGACTACAATAATAGATGTTTTAGCAAGAGAAATATTGGATTCAAGGGGAAATCCT
>JARLHD010000115.1 GCA_031292435.1 Ignavibacteriaceae bacterium | reverse complement strand
GAAGGATATTTCACATTCAACATCAGCGGCGATATTAGTATATGTATTTTACAATTTAATTTATGCTTCGGCTTCTTATCCTGTGGGAATTCTAGCTGATAAATTAGGAAAGAAAAATATATTCATTGCAGGACTTTTGATATTCTCAGGAGTTTATACAGGATTCGGCTTATCTTCAGGGATTGGAGTTATATGGGGATTGTTTTTCTTTTATGGTTTGTATGCTGCTTTTTCAGAGGGAGTATTGAAGGCATGGGTTTCAGATTTGGTGCCCGATAATAAGAGAGCATCTGCGATAGGGCTGATAACAATGCTTTCGAGTATTTCTATTATGCTGGGATCAGTTGTAACGGGATTATTGTGGGATAAGTTTGGGGCGGCGGTTCCATTTTTATTATCCGGGGGAGTAAGTTTGTTGGTTGCAATTTCTCTTTATTTACTGAGCCGGAAAGAACGAGCAGCGGCAGATTAGTTTAGGATATTCACTTAATTGTTACGAGGTAATTTTAAAGTTGAGACTAATTTATGATCATTCGGGATGGCGAAAAATGAAAAAGTTAAGCTACTACTAATAGAGGGGGACTTATATACATGTAAGATTACAAAGTTTTAAAAAAGGAGAGACATCGACAGCGAGAGGGGAGGGGAGGCGAACATATAAAATCCAAATTTGCCGACATTTCAAGTTGCTCCCAAGTTGCTCTCACCTTGCTCTCAAGTTGCTCTTTTTCATATTTATAGTATAGATAAGAGTAATCTAGCTATATATTAAGGTATATATGAAACGGTTAATTATTGAGGAGAATGGTTAGAGAAGATATACTTACGAAACAATGACACATTTATATATTTCGTATATTATTATATCTTGCGTATATATTTGACAATAATAAACCATATTTATATTTTTGGACGATATTTGTATAAATTGTAATAATTCGTAAGCAAGAGAAACGAAAATGGTACAAAATGAAGAAAGCACGAGGGTAAAGAAGATTTTACAGATCCTTTCCACTGCGGAGGATTTGTTTCAGAGGTTTGGTTTCAAGCGGATTACTATTGAGGAGATATGTGCAAAAGCGAATGTAAGCAAGATGACATTTTACAAATACTTCCCAAATAAGAATGAGTTGATAAAAAGGATACTGAATTCCTGGCTAAAGCAGGTTGAACAGACAATTAATGAATTCGAAGGGATGGACATTCCATTTACTGAAAAGATAAGAAAGCTACTAATCATAAAAGAAGAATCGACAGGGAAAATAAGCAAGGAGTTTATGGCGGAGTATATGAATCCTGACCCTGATCTTCAGAATTTTATTAAGGGCTTTTACGGAAGGGCAACTATACTTTTTATTGATTTCATTAAGAAGGCACAGGAGAAAGGAGAGGTAAGAAAGGAAATTAAACCCGAATTCCTGGTGGCGATATTAAATAAGATGCTTGAACTTGCAAAGGATGAAACGCTGATAAATTTATATCCGAGGGTGACCGACTTTTCCCTTGAAGTAAACAATTTTATATACTGCGGTATACTTCCGCTTGAAACATTTGAAAAGAACGCAATTGAGGATAAATAATATTCAAAACAGAGGGATTATACTTGCATGTTTTGTACTGATATTTATATCGAGTATAAAAGGACAGGATTTTCAATTCCACGGGCAGATATCAGGCTGGGGAACAGGAATTAAAACAGACACCGGATGGAACAAGAATCTCGGGCTACGTTATTTTCCACAGCTTAATTACAGCTACCAATTAAATGAAGACAACCTGATAAACGGAGAAATCCTTCTTAACACTTATTACAATACGGATTTTAAATCGGATGACTTTAATTTGAAATTATACAGGGCGATACTTCGATACACATCGACACAGACAGAGGTACAGCTTGGTCTTCAGAAGATTAACTTCGGTCCTGCACAATTAATGCGGACGCTGATGTGGTTTGACAGAGTTGATCCAAGGGATCCTTTAAAACTTACTGACGGAGTTTACGGATTAAGATATAAATACAGCTTTCTGAATAATTCGATTCTCTGGTTATGGGGGCTATATGATAATAATCAGTCAAAGGGGTATGAAATGTTTTCTAGTGCTCCTAAAACACCCGAATGGGGAGGGCGATATCAGATGGAAGTCCCACTAGGGGAAGCGGCGGCAACTGTCCATACAAGAATGGCTGATGCAGGATTATTTGATTACAGGGAAAACAGAATTGCTCTTGACGGAAAGTGGGATATAGGAATCGGCGTTTGGTTTGAATCGGAATTACAGCAAAGCCAGACAACACTTCTCCCCTATCCTTGGGATAAAATGCTGACTATTGGCGGCGATTATACATTCGGAATTGGTAACGGGATATATTTTTTAGCAGAAAACCTGACATCAATGGCTTCGGTTAAAACCTGGGGAGATAATGTTGAAAGGAATATATCTGCTGTTATGGCAAGTTACCCTGCAGGAACTTTGGATAATTTTGCACTGCAGATTTATTACGACTGGACAGGAAAAAATATATATCAATATTACTTATGGCAGAGAACTTATGATAACCTGATAATTAACCTTGCGCTGTTTCACTATCCGGAAAACGGGACAGGCATATTTGCACAAAGCGGAACAGCACCATCAACAGGTTACGGACTGCAGTTAATGCTGATATACAATTACTAATATTCAGGGAAGGAAGATATTCAGTTAATGGTAAAATAACAGAAGCTGCGGAACTTGTGGTTATTTTTATAGAATTTTGACTAAACTAAAATATAGATATACAGAACTTTTAATTATTGAAAAGTACTAAAGGAAACATTTAATGGATGACAATAAAAATATAATATTAGTTGAGGAACTTGTGAAAGATTACTCCATGGGGAGCAGTTATTTCAGGGCGCTAAACGATATTTCATTTACGGCAAAGAAAGGGGAATTTACAGGACTGGTGGGACCAAGCGGATCCGGAAAGACAACGCTGCTTAATATATTAGGGGCTCTTGATAACCCGACACAGGGGGATGCAATAGTCCTTGGCAAAAGCGTAAAATCGTTAACCCATAAAGATGCAGCAAGGTTAAGGAATAATTCGATAGGATTTATTTTTCAAACATATAATCTTCTGCCGGTTTATTCAGTATTTGAGAACGTGGAATTCCCATTGCTTCTTTTGAAAAAGGGAAAGGAAGAAAGAGAAGAAGCAGTGATGAAAGCCCTTTCGTGGGTGGGACTAACGAGCAAGGCTAAATCAAGACCTAATCAATTGTCGGGCGGTGAAAGCCAGCGGGTAGCAGTAGCCAGGGCTATGGTAAAGAATCCTGTTATAGTTTTAGCTGATGAACCAACGGCAAACCTCGATGCAGAAAATTCTCATAACATAATAAGAACAATGCTTAAGCTTAATGAAGAACTGAAAACTACTTTTATATTTGCGACACATGATGAAAAAGTTATATCGTACCTGCACAGGAAAATTGTCCTGAATGACGGAAAGATAGTCAACGATATAAATCTAAATTGATGAGGAGGAGAAAATGCTGACTATAAAACTTGCCTTTAAGAATATAACCCATGCAGGGATAAGAACGTGGCTTAATGTTTTTGTGCTATCCTTTGCATTTGTTTTAATAGTATTTACCGAGGGATTTTATGACGGTATGGCACAGCAGGTAAAGGACGCAATGGTGAATTCGGAAATTGGGGGAGGCCAGTTCTGGCAGAAAGATTATGATCCATTCGATCCTTTTTCTTTAGAGCAGTCGCATTCTATAATCCCGGATAATTTATCAAATGAAATAAACAAAGGAAATGCTTCAGCGGTACTGATAGTATCAGCCGCTATATTTCCAAGAGGGCATGTACAATCCGCACTTTTAAAAGGAATCGATCCAAATCAGAAAATAGTTAATCTGCCGTCGGCTGTATTAGATCATAATGCGGATACTAATTCGATTCCCGGATTGATCGGATCGAGAATGGCAAACAATACAGGATTGAGCATAGGTGATTTTGTAAGTGTGCGGTGGCGGAATATACACGGAACATTTGATGCCGCAGATATTAAGATTGTTGACATAATGAGTACTGATGTACAGACGATTGACAGGGACCAGATATGGATCCCGTTAAATAAACTGCAGTCAATGCTGCAGGCGCCCGGACAGGCTACTATCATTACGATGAAAAAAACAGTCAGCACTATACCTTCTGTGGGTGCCGAATGGAAATTCAGGAACCTTGCCTACCTTCTGAAAGATATAAATGACAATCTGAACAGGAAGAAAGTATCTTCTGCATTCATGTACATACTGCTTTTATCAATGGCGCTGCTTGCTGTTTTTGATACACAGGTACTTGCAATTTTCAGAAGGAGAAAAGAGATTGGGACACTAATGGCTCTCGGCATGACACGATGGAATATAATCAGCTTATTTACGCTTGAAGGAAGTATGCTTGGAGTACTGGCTTTTGTAACCGGAATGATATACGGACTTCCGCTGCTCACTTTATTAGCAAAAACTGGCTTTGCACTTCCGTCAATGGTACAGGGAGTCGGTTCATCGATACCCCCTACACTTTATCCGAAATATGGAATCCGCCTTTACCTAATAACAACAATCATTCTGTTCATTTCAGTTATGATTGTAAGCTTCCTGCCGACACGCAGGATAACAAGGTTAAAACCAACAGATGCTTTAAGGGGAAAACTATCATGATAAGATTTTTGTTTAAAGGGCTAATAAGAGACAGGCACAGGAGTCTTTTTCCAATTATAATTGTGGCGGTTGGAGTGTTCCTTACAACCTTTCTTTATTCATGGATGAACGGTGTATTAAATGATATGACTGATGCGAATGCAAAATTTGATACCGGACATATGAAAGTAATGACGATAGCCTACAACAAGCTGTCGAATCAATTGCCCAATGATCTGGCATTAACTGGAGTTGACAGGCTAATTGATACACTTAAAATGACATTCCCTAATTATGACTGGACAGCAAGGATAAAATTCGGAGGTCTGCTGGATACTCCGGATGAAAACGGTGAAACTAAATCGCAGGCACCGGCGGCAGGTTTTGCATTAGATCTATTTGGAAAAAACTCAAAGGAAGCAGCAAGGCTGAATTTAAGTAAGGCGATTGTTAAGGGGAGGATTCCCGAAAAGCCCGGCGAGATTCTGATAAGTGATGAATTTGCAAAAAGGATGGATGTCGGTGTTAACAGCAAAGTTACTTTGTTATCTACCTCATCAAGCGGTGCGATGGCTGTGCAGAATTTTATAATAAGCGGTACGGTTGAGTTCGGAATAACAGCAATGGACAGGGGTGCCATAATTGCTGACCTCGGGGATATTCAATATGCGCTGGACATGCAGAATAGTGCGGGGGAAATACTCGGATACAGCAAAGATATGTTTTATAATTCAAAAACCGCCGATAAAATGGCTGCCGAATTCAATAATATATATACAAAACCTGATGACAAATATTCCCCTGTAATGCTTTCGCTGGAGGATCAAAACGGATTGCGTGATTATCTGCATTATGTAGATGGAGTTATATTTTTTATAATTGGTGTATTCCTTATTGCAATGTCAGCGGTATTATTAAATGCTGGACTGATGTCCGGGATAAGAAGATACGGAGAGGTAGGGATACGGCTGGCACTCGGGGAATCAAAGAATCAGATTTATAAATCGTTGTTGAATGAATCTATCCTCATAGGCATTGCAGGATCGATAATAGGAACGGGGCTGGGATTGGCGCTTGCATATTTTATGCAGGAACATGGAATTGATATGTCGGGTCAATTCCAGAATTCAACATTAATGATAAATAATATGATACGGGCAAGGATCACTTTCACAAGTTATTATATTGGTTTTATACCCGGATTACTTGCAACGTTATTAGGCACTTCCCTATCGGGGATTCAAATATTCAAGAGGCAGACCGCCTCATTATTTAAGGAGCTGGAATCATGAAGAAGATATTGGTTATTATCGTTATAAATTTATTGTCCGGAGTTATGATATACGGACAGGCACCATCGGGGGCTGATATTCTTAAGCTGATTGATAAGAACCTTGTGTTTGATAAAGCTGAAACTGTGACTACAATGATTATTCATGGAAGAGCGGGAACGCGTACGGTACAATCAAAAAACTGGATCGAAGGAAAGGATAAAGCTTTTGTTGAGTACACCGATCCGCCGCGTGAACAGGGGAAAAAGATGCTGAAGCTCGGCGACCAGTTATGGAATTATATACCTGAACCTACCGACAGGATAATTACAATTTCAGGGCACTTGCTGAGACAGTCGGTTATGGGATCAGACCTTTCGTATGAAGATATTACAGAGAATAAAAAACTTACCGATATGTATAATGCAAAAGTAACCGGGTCTGAGAAAATCAATGGACGTGATTGTTATGTACTTGAGCTGACAGCAAAAGTGGAAGACCTGAATTATTACAGCAGGAAAGTTTGGGTGGATAAAGAACGCTGGCTTCCGTTAAAAGAAGAAAGATACGCAAAGGGAGGAAAACCTCTGAAGAGGACTGAAATACTTGAAGTATTCAGAGTTGAAAACAGATGGTATCCGAAAAGGATTTTATATCATGATCTGCTTCAGACCGGGGACGGAACGGAGTATATAATTGAATCGATAAATACACATGTAACTATTCCTGAATCGCAGTTTACCAAAGCGGCGCTAAAGAAGTAGAGGAATATTATAGAAATTCTGAAGGGGAGGAGTTTTAAGAATGATGGGATATAATCCCCTTTCCCTTTGTAGCAAACAAAGGGAAAGGACATAAGAAATAGAAGTTAATTTATTTGGGGGTAAAGGACTACTTTTATATAGTTGTTCCCATCGAAATATTTCTGCGCTGCTTTCTGAACAGCATCACTACTAAAACCCTCAACTCTTTGAGGATATTTCATCAAAAGGGAAAGGTCATTATTATAGAAATAATAAGAATTAAGACTGCTAAGCCAGAACTTATTTTCCTTAAGATTAACCTCAAATTCTCTCTTCTGCGTTTCCTTAACCTTGTTAATATATATATCTGAAACAGTGTATGTTTTTAAGCTGTCCAATTCAGCTAATGTTGATTTAACAAGCATCTCTACATTTTCTGGGGCGCAGCCGAATGAAATATCAATTTCATATTTCTGTGAAGGATATTTCATTGGGGAACCTTTAACACTAACACCATACACACCGCTTTTATCTTCCCTTAGATTTTCCCTCAGCTTTATTCTCAGGACATCCAGCATTGAATTTAAATCATAATTATTCTGCGAATTCCAATTATAATCACCCGTGAAAGTTAGAAGTACTGAGCTTTTAGGCTCTACTCCTTTATGAACCTGTTTACTGATTACACCTCTTGGAGGAAATATTTTCAAATCCTTTAGTGATTCATTTTTCTGCGTGGAAGGGAGCCCACCAAGATATGTTTTAATGAGCGGTTTAATTGAAGCAATATCAAAACTCCCTACAAATATAAAAGTAAAGCCGGAAGCATCGGCAAATCTTTCTTTATAGAAATTAAGCGACTCCTCAATATCCAATTTATCTAATGTGCTTTCTGTCCATGGCATTCTACGATCACTATAATCTCCGAGGGTAACCTGAACTGTATCCTGGAAAGCAGCATCAGGACTTGCAGTTCTGTTAGCCAAATAGTTTTTCATTTTTGTCTTATAAGAAACAAAAGAAGCAGAATCGATATGAGGAGCAGTAAAGTTCAGATAGATCAACTGGAACATGGTTGCCAAATCCTTAACCGATGAAGATCCGGTTAGTCCTTCGTTTATTTCAGAAACAAATGGAGCAACGCTTACGACTTTGCCAGACAGCATCTTGTGCATTTGTGTTAAATCAAATTTACCAACCCCGCTTTGCTGAATTAATGAAGAAGCAGTGGATGCAGGAATAAGAACAGAGTTATCTGCCAAAGATGTGCCGCCATAACTAAAGGAATTAAAGGCAATTTCATCATTCTTAAAATCTGTCGGTTTAAGAATAACTCTAACGCCGTTAGCAAGTTTAAGTTCTGTAATATTCAGTTCATTAATTTTCTTTTCACTAACAATAGCGGAAGGAACAGGAGCTTTATCAATAAGGGGAACATCAGCAAATTTATCATCATATGGTTTCAGATCTGCGTTTTTAACTTTCTCGAATATATTCCTAAGATCATTTTCTGATGGTATCTTTAAACCTTCCTTATCAGGAGCGTTTACCAGTAGTACTGAATTTTTTTCCTGTATCCAGCTATCAGATAACTTATTTATTTCATCTAAAGTTATACCAGGAATAAACTGTTTATAAATTTCATATTCATAAGCCAATCCGGGAGAAGGTTCATCTGTAAGGAAGTTCCTGATATATTCTTCGGCAAATCCAACTGATTCACTTTTATTTCTTTCTTTATATGCCCGTTCCATATAACTGAGCATACTTTGCTTTTCCCGTTTAAGTTCTGAATCTGTAAATCCATATTTTTTTAAGCGCTGTGCTTCATTAAGTATAGCTTCAAGCCCGGATTCAATTCCATTATCCTTAACTGAAGCACGAAGCATAAAAACATCTTTAGTCCTTACAAAACTTCCCTTAGCTGAATTTGCTTTCAGGAAAGGAGGATTCGCATTTC
>JARLHD010000114.1 GCA_031292435.1 Ignavibacteriaceae bacterium | reverse complement strand
GGAGCGGTTCGGAGATTTGGTTGGCAAGATTGATATTATCCATAAAAGATTTCGCTTGCTTTGGCTTCCTGTGGACTCTTGACCTTACTGTTTGAGGCATCTAATCACCTCTCGGAATTCTCGAAGAATTACCTCTCTCGATAAGTTTTCGCAAAGTTTAGTCCCTTTTTTCCAACATTTAAAGCCCGCTATTTGCCGGAGAATTGTGATAAAAAATTGACCTGTTTTTGTGACCTGAATAGTATTTTTATTTGCTGTCAAAGCTACCTCGAAAGATATAAGTATTCAATATTCGGTTGTATATCCTACTAGGACTTTACTCATAATTTAACAGAAATTTCTTGGCTCGAGTGTTTGCATGCATGAAGTCTTTCTGCAGCCTTCCTGCCTTTCTCTTTCTCAGCCTCATTGGTTCATTTCAGGGTATCGACCCAATACTATAAGGCCATAATATATGTAGAATATGGAAAAGCCTCCGGGCTGGAAGTACAATTATCAACCGTGCTATATGAGCCTGATACGCAATTCAGACAGTGCCTATGAATCACAGATAACAATTCAGTTTTTGTAGTCATCGGAACTCTGAATGAGATAAATTTACAACAATTATTTTAAATAATTATATAAAACAAGTAATATAAAAATATAACTAGTACATCGATTCAGATATATATCTGTAATTAAATATATTAGTAAGATTATAAATATACATATGCCTCGTATAAGTTGTCGTCCAAAATTATCATTTACTCAAGAAGAATTAGATTATCTGACCAAGTTAAGTCATTCTAGAAATCAAGCTGCAAGCATTGTTACAAGATCCAAGATAGTTCTTTTGAGCTATCATGGGAAAAACGATGCCGAGATCTCCAGAGATTTAAAAGTAGATTACAAAACTGTAAGACTATGGATACAAAGAATTTTAGATCTTGGGGTTAAAGAAGGCTTGGTAGATAAATCAAGAGGTGGAAAACCTCGAGTTATTAGTGCTGAATCACGAGCTCGCGTAGTCTCACTTGCATGTATGAAACCAAAAGATCTTGGTTATCCTCATGAAATATGGACCCAGAGACTCCTTGCTGAACATATCAGGGACAATTGTATCAAAGAGGATCATCCTGATTTATCGAAGATAAATCAAGGGACAATTTCAAGGATTCTCAATGCAAGCAAGATAAAACCACATAAAATTAGCAGTTATGTTGCTAAAGTTGATCCCGATTTTGATCTAAAAGCAGCCAATGTTCTGGATACATATAGAGAAGCAAAAAGAATAAACGAAAAAAAAGAAAAAATGAACAAGTTAAGATTGTGATTATTTCTTACGATGAAAAACCAGGTATTCAAGCAATTGGAAATATTTATCCAGATCTTATGCCAGTAGAAGGACATTATTCCACAATAGCAAGAGATTATGAGTATAAAAGACATGGGACTCTTTCACTATTAGCTGGAATTGACTTGATATCTGGGAAAATTTATTATAAAGTATTTGAGCAGCATAGAAGCTGTGAGTTCATTGAATATCTTAAAGAGCTTGTGTCAATGTTTCCAGAAGAAAAAATCATAATTATTCTGGATAATCTTAAAATACACACATCAGAAGAAACTCAGGAATACCTGGCAACAGTTCCTGATAAATTTGAATTTGTTTTCACACCCAAACACGCTTCGTGGCTGAATATTATCGAAAGTTTTTTCAGTAAAATGGTGAGGAGCGTGTTGAGAGGAATAAGAGTAGACTCATTAAAAGAATTAAAAGAAAGACTGAGTCAATATCTAAACCAGCTTAACGAAAAACCAGTTCTATTTACATGGAGATATAAAATGGAGGAAATGGATGAAATGCCTGGTGGAATCACAATCTAATATGGAGTTAATTAGGAATCGATGTACTAGCAAGAGTGTCTGTTGTTGCGATGCCCACTTTAAAGGCTCCAAGGGTTAGAGCCATCTCTTTGAGTTCTTCGGTTAATCTTTCCTTCTTCGATATTTCGGTTTGTTCTTCCACCTTTGGTTGTTCGGTTTGCTCTT
>JARLHD010000113.1 GCA_031292435.1 Ignavibacteriaceae bacterium | reverse complement strand
TTATATAATTCAATTGGTCAGCAGATAGCATTGCTAAAAAATGAATATGAAAATTCCGGAGTGCATGAAATAAATTATAGAAATGATAAACTCTCTAGTGGCATTTATTTTCTTACATTAAATCATTCAGATGAAATAGTAACCCAGAAAATCGTTTTGACTAAATAACATGACTTAAATATGTAACATCCTAAAAATCAATAAGGATTAATTATGAAAGCTAAAATAGCTCTCCTTGTTTTTTTCATGTCCTGTTTAATTTGTGCACAACAAACTTCCTTTATAATTGGGGCAGATTGGCTCAATTCTATCAAGGATCAACCTCTGCCGATGACAGATGCATATTGGGGTCTTATGGAGGAACTTAATCTGAATTTTGGCTCACTTATTTTATCTTATCAGAAGTATACAACTCAAGATATTAAAAATGAATTGGATCGTGCAGCTAGTCATCATATTAAAATTGAGCTAAATACTTACAACTTTCCGGAAGTTCAACATCTTCCGGGTACTCAAAATCATGCTGGCATAAACACTGAGGCAAGCAGAAGAATGTATCAGATTGAAGGAGACTATGATTTTTCATCTCATGCTACTGGAAAAGCGGCTTATACTGCAGGAGCAGAATACCATTGGTCCCGTTTTAAAAAAAATGTTATTGGTGAACCTAATTATTGGGATTTAGAAAATTGGAGAGACAATGCCGGCATTGTAGCCAAAGGTTGGACTGAACAAAACGCATTATTACCTGATAATGATTATTATGTGAAGATTAAGGCAAAGAAAATAAACGATGGACGAATAGATAACCCTCCAGTCCTTTCAGTATCTTTAATAGATAAAGCAAATTCAAATATAATTTATAGTAAAACATTAAACTATAATGAAATGCCAGAAGCTTGGTCCGAAATTCCGCTATTTAATTTTACTCAAGGTATATCCCCTACTCAGCAAATAGATTCAAGTTTAATGAATTTAGATGATTTTTATAACCGTTGCCATAGAACATTGGTCAATAATCTTAATACCTACGAATTACAAATTGAATGGACAGGAACAGTAAGTTGTCAATTGGATTATATAGTTTTCGATGATTCTGCAGGCGACAAGTTGTTCAATGGAGATTATAATACTTCTATAACAACTGGGGCCGATGAATATGCCGTAAAACCTGCTTTACTTTTTTATAAATTATGGGATGAGCCGGATTATAATAATTACTTGCCAATTCGTTATGCCAATAATCTCGTTCTTGATCATTTTAATAATCAACCCGGAATAAATACCCTTGCGTTTAATTGCGGCCAAGAACCTTACCAGTTTTTAGCCCAAACCCAATTGAGCACTCAAAGATGTGATTTTGTTTTTCTTTTTAATCCAAATGATGTGCAACATCGCCCTATTGTCCCTCCACCATCTACGGATCCGGATTATTTATTTAAATTTCAGCAGGCTATGGAATATCAAAATAAATTACTGGATTCAGAGATAACATATTCAAAATTTCTTGGTGGCAATTTTTGGTATGCACCTACGCATAGCGAATGGTCTACTTATTTGAGAGAAGCCTCAGCATATGAAACAAAATTAATGGCAAATCTTGGTATCGCCTATGGGGCTAAAGGCATACAATATCTATATTATTCAGTTCTTCCAAAAGATACAAATGGCATTGATCTAGGGAAGGGGTTTTTGGATAATGATAATTATACAAGTCCGGTTAAAAGGATAAAAGATGATTTTGGCTATGATAAATGGGATATTATTAAAGCATTAAATGCAAAAATTGCATCACAAGGAAGCATGTTGATGTCATTAACTTGGAATAGCAGTTATTATATACCCGACAACCAACTTTCTGGTAAATATATTACAAATGTACAGTATTATATTCCTGATGAGCAATCGTCAGTAAATTTTGATGGTACGCCGTATATCCAACTTAGTTTTTTTGATGATTTCACCCTCGCAGATCATAACAAAGAAAGGTTCTACCTAATAAATAGAAGAACAATGCCAGATGACCAGCGGAATATTAATATTACATATGACAAAACTTCTACGAATCCCAATAATTTGAAAAACTGGACCATTCGTGAAGTAAGTACCAATAATTATTGGAGCGGTGGAGTAATTGGATCATTTTATACCAGTTATGATCCTGCAGAAGGAAAGCTGTTTACTTTAGAGCCAACTGTATTAAATGGGGGAGACCTTCATAATAATGAAACAATTTCCGGAAACTATACTCTAACAGGAGGTTTGACAATAAAATCAGGAGTAAACCTAATAGTTACAGGTACTTATAATATTTCAGCAAATATAACTGTAGAATCAGGTGGATCATTCACAATAAATCCGGGTGCAACTTTAAATCTTCAAAATGGTGCATCCTTAACCGTAAATGGTACCTTAAACCTGGGAACTAATACACAACTCAATTTAGCTAGTGGGGATTCACTTTTTGCTTATGGTCATTTAATTTGCGGCTCAGATCTTAATATTCTTAGTGGTAGTACACTCGTATTACACCACTGGTCAATACTTGATTTGGAGAATGTAACTTTGACAATAGAAGGAACATTAACATCTGGTTTTGAAACAGGAACATCAACAATAAATGGCGGCTCAATTATTTTTGAAGGTGCAGGTTCTTCTGGTTCTGTACTTAAAAATGTTAATTGGAATAATGGTATGTGTTTACTATGCGAGCTTGATGCTAACGTTACCATTTCAGGTTGTAGCTTCAATTATCCTGCTGATGAAATTAATATATATAAGGCTTCACCTAAAATAATTCAAAATACGATTTACGAGCCTATGACAAGTGGCATTATGTGTAATCAAGCAGGTTCATGGGATTCCGAACTGTTGATTTGGGGGAACCAAATTTATAAATCTAGTAATAATAGTAGCTATCAATCTTATGAGGGAATCTGGAGTTATGGTTCTGTAACTTATTTGAGTCAGAATATTGTTAATGGGTTTTATTTCGGAGTTCTAATGGACGGAGGATCAGTATCAATGTTTAATAATCCACCAGATATGACACCATACCCCAATAATCTTATAACTGATAATGTATATGGGTTAACAGCCCAATCAAGCTCAATGGTTTTGGCTGGATGTGATGTCGATGAGATAGGTATGTACAATAGTATTCATGATAATACTAATCTTGATTTGGGATGTTATACAAATAGTTATACTGAAGCTGGATTTAATTATTGGTTTCCGACGATGGGTTATTATTCGGACCCAACATCCGAAATATATGAAATAGATTATTTCTTAGGTACTGATCCCTGGGGTGATCAAAATTTGGCAACAGTTAGAAAACCAAATAATACAGAATCATTTAAACATTTAAATAAGTCAACTGGATCTGATAGCAGTTCAAATCTATCTATGGGATTGTTGTTAGAAAAACAGGGTAGAATAAGTGACGCTATTCTTTTCTATAAAAATTTAATACTAAAAAATAAATATATACAGATTGCGGTTAGAGAGCTCACCAAAATAGAAATGAAATATAATAGAAATGAAATATCAGGTTATTTAGAAGGATTATTAACTGATAAAAATTATTATACAGTAGTCGAAAAAATATTTGGCGATAATTTCCTAAAGAATAATCAGTTTGATAGTGCCATTGTAGCTTATAACAATGTTATAAAAAATACAACCGCCAGCTATGA
>JARLHD010000112.1 GCA_031292435.1 Ignavibacteriaceae bacterium | reverse complement strand
TCATCAACTCCAACTTCAACCGGCAGCTATAACTGGACTATCCCAAACACTCCTTCAATAAATTGTAAGGTGAGAATAAGTAGTGCAAATAACCCTGATACAAATAGCATTAGCAATACATTTAGAATATACCAGGTTTCAACAAATCCATGTCCCGGAATTCCAACAATTAATTATGGCGGACAAACATATAATACAATTGCTATTGGAGATCAATGTTGGTTAAAGGAAAATCTAAATATTGGAACGATGATAAATGGAATCCAGAATGACTCTGATAATGGGATAATTGAAAAATATTGCTATAATAATGATACAGCTTATTGTTCGGCATACGGTGGATTATACCAATGGAGTGAAGCAATGCAATATTCAACAACTGAAGGAACAAGGGGTATTTGTCCTACGGGATGGCATATACCGGGATCTGGAGATTTTTCAATCTTAAAAGCTACAGTAGGCTATAATAGCAATGATTTGAAAGAATTAGGCCAAGGTTCTGGTTCAGGTGCAGGGACAAATGCTAGCGGTTTCTCTGGATTGTTGGCAGGTGCAATTAGTCGAGGCTCATTTATTAGTTTAGGTATTGTAGCTCCTTATTGGAGTTCTAAAATTTATGATTCAACATTGGTATTTTACTTTGGCCTTTTTGCTACTGATTCTGTTATTGACGGAGGTCCAGTCCCTAGCGCGGGAGGTGAAAGCATACGTTGTATAAATGATCTTACTGTTTCTGAACTTCCTGTTGAACTAACCACCTTTACTGATATAATTATAAGAAATAATGTCATAGTAAATTGGAGTACAGCAACTGAAATTAATACTTCATCCTTTAATATTGAAAAGAAATTACAAACCAGTAATTCTTGGCAGCAAATTGCTTCTATAAAAGCATCATGCAACAGCACTTCCCCAAAACAATATTCCTATACTGATAAATATGTAAATACCGGTAAATATAATTACCGGCTTAAGATGGTTGACCTTGATGGTTCCTCTAAGTACAGTAATATTATTACTGCAGAAGTTACCCCCCCCGCTAAATATGATTTATTTAATGCATACCCTAATCCCTGTAACCCGACAACTACTATTCGTTATCAGGTTCCTGTTAATATCCTTGTGACAATAAAAATATTCGATGCCCTTGGAAAAGAAGTCTTTACTTTAGTAAATGAAGTAAAATCAGCAGGAAGCTATGAGGTAACATTAAACGGCAAAAATCTAAGCAGCGGAGTATACTACTATCAAATGAAAGCGGGAAAGTTTGTTGATGCTAAAAAATTTTTGTTGATAAAATGATTTGTTTTCTTTTAAATGAAATGATTAAGCAATAATGAGTATATAAAAATATTGATCCGGATTTATTGCATTCATTGTTTGAATTTTATTTCAATAAGAATCCACTCTTGAAAATTATTTCCGGATATTCAGATCAATTATAGTCCCGTTTAAGAAATATTGTTAATCGGGTATTGGCACATTTTTTCTTTTATAAAAAGAAGGTTCAAAAGATGATTTATCCTATTCATTCTTTCCTTCTAATTCGGTCACTTCTTTTTCTTTATAGCGTGAAAGCTAGAGCCCCAAATCTCAATTCATTCCTTAGTTACATAACTACAATCAGACAATAAAATGCGTATTTATTAATTAAGGAGTTAAAAATGAAAAAATTTAATTTACTTGTTATATTTTTGTTATTCCTTATTGGAAATCTTGATGCAACTAATTACTATGTTGATTCTGCTAATGGAAATGATTCACTTAATTCAGGCAAAAATTCTTCTTCAGCGTGGAAAACTATTGATAAAGTCAATAAATATAGCTCCCTTACTGGTTTTATAGCTGGAGATACCATCTCCTTCAAATGTGGACAAAGATTTCAGGGGACAACTTTAATTCCCCAAAATAGTGGCACTGTAAGTTTGCCTATTGTTTTCAATTCTTATGGTTCAGGGGATAGACCTATTATTGATAGGAATGCCGATACATCATTACACGATGTGATCTATTCCCTCTAATTTAGACAGAAAGTTAAGCAACTTTTGATTTAATTTTTTCTCTCATCATCATACCATATTCAACCGGACTCATATAATCTAACGCTGAATGCAGGCGCTGCCTATTATAAAATATTTCTATGTATTCAAACATTTCTCTTTTAGCCTGCTCCTTGGTTTCAAATACTGTTAAATAAACCAATTCCTTTTTTAATGTACTGAAAAATGTTTCGGTGATTGCATTGTCATAACAGTTTCCTTTGCTGCTCATCGATTGCCTGAACCCATAACGTTTTAGAATGTTTCTAACCTTATTACTAGTGTACTGGCTTCCTCTGTCAGAATGAAAGATTATGTCCTTTCCGGGTTTTCTGTTTGTAATAGCCATTGCAATAGCCAGATGAACTATTTCTGCTTTTGGTCTCTCCATTATTGCCCAGCCTATTTCCTCACGATTAAATGCATCCTGAACAACTGCTAAATATAACCAGCCTTCCTTAGTCCATATATATGTTATGTCTGATGTCCAGATCTCATTTTCTTTTTTTGCCTGGAAGTTTCCGTTCAACAGATTATCACTGAACAAAGCCCCATTGCTTTGCTTTGTGGTGACCTTGAACTTCTTCTTCGTCTTTGAATGAATATTATACTTCTTCATTAACCTATGGATTCTTTTCCTATTCACAATTATGCCTTCTTTGCGGATTGCCTTATATATTCTGAGTAATCCATATCTGCCCTTACTTTGATCATAATACTTTCTGATCAATTCCAGGATTTTCTTCTCCTCAGAAGCTCTCTTGATAACACTGCTTTTCTGCCAATGATAAAAACCGGCCCTGCTTACCTCCAATACTTTGCAGCACAACCAAACCGGATATTTCTTAAGCTCCGTTTTTATAAAATGATATATCACTGCCCGTCCTTTGCAAAGAAGGCCACTGCTTTTTTTAATATGTCTCGCTCCATGGTTACATGAGCCAGGTCTTTCTTTAGTTTTTTGATTTCTTCTTCCTCGGGCTTCATATGTCCTTTTCCCGGAAAGGCATTCTTTGCATCTTCCTGATATTTACTCTTCCAGAGATATAATGTGTTTGTGGCTATTCCAAGATCTTCGGCTATACTAGCGGCTGTTCTTCCTGATTCCAGCACTAGCTTTACCGTTTGTATCTTAAACTCTTTATCAAATGTTTTTCTTGTGTTTTTATGTGACATAGAATTAGCTCCTATATTTTTACTTTTATAAATATAGTTGCTTTTCGCTTTGTCTAATTGACGGGGAATAGTTTAAAATAACAAAAGATGTTAATAAAGATGGTCATGATGATATGGTTATTAAGGACTATGGATTTTATCCGAGTTATTACCAATATGCAATCTTAAATGGAAAATTTCCCATAGATACTATACCTTCTTTTGGGCTTAATACACAGAACGAGGGATTAAATATTTTTAAAGGCATTGTTTCATTAGGCGATGTAAATGGAGATGGGTTTAATGATTTTATAGTTACCACTCCTCATACCTTTACTAATAATCTGAAATTATGGTTAGGGGGAAGAAAGATTCATGAATTAGCTGATAAAACATGGTATGGAACTGACCCAGAAGGATTCGGAAACATCTTTGGAGCAGTAGGTGATGTAAATGGAGATGGTCTTGATGATATTGCAATAGGATCAATATATAACGGGTCACCAGATTGTGATATTGGCTTTATATACATTTTCAATGGTGATTCATCTGTACATGCAGATACTGTTACTGCGATAAATGATAAAAATGTAAATCCTCCCTCCGGATTTAACCTTGATAATCCATATCCCAACCCATTTAACCCAAGCATAATAATAAGCTGGCACTCTTCGTTCAAGGGAAGAGTAAGAATAAAAATATTTGACATATTAGGTAAAGAGGTAGGGTTGATATTAGATGAAGAAAGACAGTCGGGGAATAATAAAATAGAATTCGATGCATCAAAATATAAATTAACAAGCGGAGTCTACCTTCTTCAGGTCGAGGCCTATGATAAAGGAAAACTAATAACAAAGGAAAGCAAAAAACTAAGTTATATGAAATAATATTCTTATCCCCTTCCTGACTGTTTTATTATTAACTTGTTTAGAGAATTTCAAGAGAGTTGTTATGAATAATAAAAAAAGGCTCGAACAGTTTTTTGCATTTCCTCCTCTAATAACAAGCAGTTGTCTGTTAATTATTCTGTCATTAATATTACCTAACGCAACCAAAGCTCAGTTTAATACTCTTATATTTAAGAAAAGCTTTCATCTAAATCATTTCATTCCAAATGCAATACAGTCATTAGGCGACCAGAATGGGGATGGTTATGATGATTTCCTGATATTTGATTGTAGTGAGAAGAAGTCATATATCTTTTTCGGTGGGAGTCCTGTTGATACTGTCCCGAAATTTTTCATAAACAGCAACAGTCCTCCTATTGCCATATTAGATGTTAATGATGATTCCAAAAAAGATATTGTATTTTATGATTTTTCTGATAATAAGATAAAAATATATTATGGGGGTTCAAAAATAAGTTCAACGCCTGATCTTATTTTCAGTCCTCCCCCTGGTGCATCAGGTATTGGTCAGGGAAGTGTATTAAAGGATTTCAATGGAGATGGAAGAAGTGAATTGGTTTTATTTGATTCCAATTTACCTTACAGTGAGAAACAATTTGGAAGTTTATATTTTTATAATACCGGAAGTACTTTTGATACAATCCCTCATTTTACTATGTATGGAGACTCAGTTGATTCCGTCAGAATTAATGGTTTAACCAGCAGCGGTGATATAAATGGAGATGGGAAAACAGATTTCGCTATTTCAGGTTATCAGGGCTATTATAATTATTTCATAAGTTTTTATCTCGGAAATTCTGAATGGAATTTAACTCCTGCTGTAACTTATTATAAGAATGAACATTCTTTCGAGGTTCGTTCTTGGACAATTATTAAGGACTTAAATAAAGATGGTCATGATGATATAATTATACAGGACTACGGATTTTATCCTTATTATTATTACAATGCTGTTTTAAAAGGGAGTTTCCCGATTGATACGATTCCAGTATTTGGTCTAAATACACAGAATGAGGGATTATATAATGCTGTTTCTTTAGGAGATGTAAATGGTGATGGGTATAATGATTTTATAGGTAAGACATCTGGCATGCCACATAATCTTAAATTATGGGTAGGAGGAAGAAAGATTCATACTGTAGCAGATAAAACATGGTATGGAACTGATCCCGGTGGTTTTGGTGAAATATATGGAGCAGTCGGGGATGTAAATGGTGATGGTCTCGATGATATTGCAATTGGGGAAATATATCGTGGAGCATTAGATTGCGATCAGGGATTTGTATATATATTCAATGGAGACTCCACAGTGAAAGCAGATACTATTACTTCTGTAAATGATAAAAAGATAAATCCTCCCGTTGGTTTTAACCTTGATAATCCTTATCCCAATCCCTTTAACCCAAATATTACAATTAGCTGGCAGTCTTCATTCAAGGGAAGAATAAGAATAAAAATATTTGACATATTAGGTAAAGAGGTAGGGTTGATATTAGATGAAGAAAGACAGTCGGGGAATAATAAAATAGAATTCGATGCATCAAAATATAAATTAACAAGCGGAGTCTACCTTCTGCAGGTAGAAGCCTATGATAATGGAAAACTAATAACAAAGGAAAGTAAAAAAATAAGTTATATGAAATAAAGAAATAATTTTCAACTCAATAAATAGGAGTTCAAAATGAAAAAAGTACTGCTACTGATGCTCTTATTCCCGGCAATCCTCAACTGCCAGATTTCAAAGAATATTTTCCCAAAGATCGGCTTTTATGATTATCATTGGGCAAAAAACTATTATAATCTTCCTATTTCAGATTATCATTATAATGAATTATCTCAATTAGGACTCACCCATTTGGTTACCTATGCGGATACATTATCGAATAATAAACATGGCTTTCAAATCCTGGATGATAATATGAGTTGGTTTTCTTGCCATCCTAAACAAGGGGAGTCTTATTTTTATCCTTATTTTTATTGTCATGCCACAGGTAATGAAAATAATAGCTTACCTTATGAAGTAGGTGGAGAAATAGCATCCGTTACTTCTAAGAATGACAACTGGGGATTTGGTGCTGATAATTCAAACTTTGTAAGTCGTTACTTTCTGATTAATCCTGGACCATCATCAACTGTAAATTATGATGATTATGACGAGGGATATAATGTACATGTATTTCGTTCAGTATTAGGCACTCATAGCCAAGGTATTTTCTTAACAGCAGAACTCCGTGATTCACATCAGCCTAATTCTAAAATTGTAAGTTGGGATAATTATATAGATTACTTTTTCAGTTTGAGGGCAAGAATTGTTGCGCATGGAAACCCGGCTGATACTATTTGTAAAATCAGAATTTATGAAAGTGATACCGAACCTTTTCCCGCAATTAAAGAAGGAATTTCTCAAAAGTTTAACCTAATCAATGGAGATGTTAATCAAAATAATTGGACTGATGTTACTTTTGCTGTTCTTGATTCTGATTTTGTCGGGACTGGCTATAACGACATTATAAAAGGTCCATTTAATAAAATCGGCGACACACATTCATATTTTAAGATTAAGATAACCTGGATGAGTATGCAGACACTTTTGGTAGATAAATTCAGCGTCTATGATGGTTTATATAAAAATCTTTTCCTTTCAGGTTCAGCCAGAACAACTTATTGGGGGGATACAATTAAAAATCAATTCTCACGCTATTTCGGATACGCTACAAATAATGATTCTATTTCACATTTATATATTGATGAACCTTATTTGCTGATGAATCGTGCTTATGATTTTGTTAGCAACCAGTTCTCGCAGATAGCAATTGGAAAATATGTTAACGGTTGTAATATTTCTTATTCACAACCAGATTATCAAACAGAAAGTTTCCTAAGAAAAGCTCCATACATGTCAATGGATTATTACCCATTTAAGCGTGGTATTTTGTCATCAACTTCTAATGTTCAGGATGCCTTAGATAGTTTGATTTCTAAACCAACTGAACCCAAAGGTTTGCGGGCGGCTATTAATTGGGCACAAAACTTTAATAATGACGGGGACCCTGCTCATATTACAGATGATAGCGTCTTTTATCAGGCTATTCAGGTTGATGCATCTACTTCAAATTCTGTCAATTCGAATGATCATCGGATTCCGTCTAAAGAAGAAATATTGGAACAGGGGAACCTTGCACTCTGTTATGGCGCAAAAGGAATAATGTATTTCGCGCTATATACAATGGCAGATCCTAACTATTGCAGTTGGGGTAAATCTTGGGGACTATTTGATTCAAATGATTCTCTAACTGAAACCAATTATCCGGATAATATTCAACCTATCACAGCTTCGATAAAACCTAATAGCAGGTTTTATGCTGTAAAAGAATTAAATGCCAGTATTGATAAAATCTCTTCGGAACTACTCCAGCTCACATGGTTAAATAGCTACAGTATTCATTTAGGAGAAACTCCTTATGGTAATTATGTCTCAGAAATCAGATCGTTTGTCCCACCTAATCAACCTCCCGTGTCAACAGATATGGGCGTGACTTACGTTGATAACAGTCCAAATATACCAGGAGGCAATGGTCCAAATAGTACATACGTTGAATTAGGTGAGTTTAGGAAAACCACGGCTTATACAAACAATAATTTAGAATATTTTTTCCTGGTAAACAGGTTAACAGGATCTTCAGAGAATAAAATTATAAGAATACTTTTAGACAAAGGTAATTCTGTTTATAATAACTGGAATATAATGGATGTAGGTAGTAAGAGACAGTGGACAATGAATAAAACCGGATATTTCAGCGATTATTTTGAACCCGGAACAGGAAAACTTTATAGATTTTCACCAGTAACTCAGCAAGGTGGAACAATTAACTTTGATGAAGCAATTTCCGGCACAAATACTCTTACTGATACTATGACAATAGGATCAGGCGCAACTCTAACTATCAATGGGACCTATAATGTTAACGCAAATATTGTCATAGAACCCGGAGGTAATCTTATTGTTTCTCAGGGAGGACATCTTAACTTCGCAAATGGCTGTTCTTTGATCTATACATGCCCCCAGATAAGTCTTACTGCGCTAATTGAAGCAATGTATGTTGCTGGTGGAACTCAAATGACTATGGCTCCAACTGTAATCGTTGAGTTGCATAATTCTATTAGTCCTTATGCTCTGGTTGAGTCTGATACAGCGACTTTAAGCACTGCTGGAGTTGGTACATTCTGTTTTACAAGTGCAGTAAATAATACACCTTACTATATTGTATTTAAGTACCTCAACACAGTAGAAACCTGGAGCGCAATTCCACTTAGTTTCACTAATGATACACTAAGCTATGATTTCACCTCAGGTGTTGGTCAGGCATATACCGACGGAAGTAATCCTCCACTTGCAAATCATAACGGCAAGTATTGCATATACAGCGGCGATTGCAATCAAGATGGTCAGGTTACCACAGATGATTATACAGGCTTAGATAATGATAACGCCAATTTTGATTATCATCTTGTAAACGATGTAAACGGTGATGGTTGGGTTACAAGTGATGATTATACATTTATTGATAATAATAACATCCTGTTTATTCAGAAGCAGGTTCCACCAGGTGCTCCTTCTATTAAACGCATAAGACATCAAGCCAAATTAGTAGGAAATAATAAATTATAAAGAATTGAAAATTAAGGGTGTACATTCTATTAGTACACCCTTAATTTATAAACAACTAACCTCAAAAGTATCTTCTTGAATTACCCTAATGATTCAATCATAAAACAAATTAGAAATAATAGAACCGCCGGTTAAATCTGGCGGTTTTTTATTATAATATATTATTCCATTAAAGGTCTCCAAATTTCTCCACAAATAATCCTTATAAAATAAGCACTTAGGTTACCCCAAAATCCATTCCATAAAACTAAAGATTTTAGGAAAGTTATAAATTTGAATTGATGGATTAAAGGAAGGGGTTAATGTTTTGACTGCTATCTTTTATGATGGATGAAAGCGAGTCGGCTTATTTATACCGGAAGCCCTTTGGGGGCTTCCGGTTTTAATATGGCCATTAGTCAGGAGTTCTCATCGGGCCAAATATTTTAAGTTACCAAATTAATTTTTTGATAGTACTTTTATCTCAACTCTTCTATTCATAGATCTTCCTTCAGGTGTTTTGTTTGAAGCAATTGGATTAGCTTTACCATATCCTATTACTTTCAAATTATTACTATTGATCCCCTTGTTGATAAGATAATCTAAAACTGCCTGAGCTCTTCGTTGAGATAGACCTAAATTATAATTATCTGAACCGATTCCATCTGTATATCCGTCAATTTCCCACTTGTACCCGGTATGTCTTTTCATTGTACTTACTAGACTGTCAAGTACCGGATATGCATTCGGAAGCAGTGAAGCCTTATTAAATTCAAAATTAGCATCGCCGCTTAGTACTAATGATTCGATTTCAGGTTTTAATATAACCTTGACTTCTTTTTTAATTGGACATCCATCCTTATCAACCTGGGTTCCCTTAGGCGTGTTTGGACATTTGTCAAGGTAATCCGGAACACCGTCGCCGTCTGAATCAAGTGGACAGCCCATTGCATCTACTTTAACGCCGGCAGGTGTATTGGGACATTTATCCAGATAATCGGGGACACCATCACCGTCTGAATCAAGAGGACAGCCATTTGCATCAACTTTAACACCGGCAGGGGTGTTTGGGCATTTATCCAAATAATCGGGAACACCATCCCCGTCTGAATCAAGAGGACATCCAAACTCGTCTACTTTAACTCCTAATGGAGTATTCGGGCACATATCCCTGGAATCGGGCACTCCATCACCATCCGCATCATTTAGCCTGCCGAAATAATAAGAAAAACCTACATTAGCAGTATAAAAGATATCATTACTATTGCCTGCTTTTACATTATCCAGATAATCTTTTTTACCGATAACTACTCCGCCTGTTAAATCAATGCTCATATTTTTAGTAAGCATAAACCGGGCACCTAAGTCACCATTATATGCTAACATATATCTTGAATAAGCACCTGTAGAATTATATGGCAGAATATTACCGTTTCCATCTTTCGCAGTGAACCAGATATTGGAAATACCAAAATCCACGCGGGGGTAAATAATGTCATTAATTGAGATTGTGTAAAAAATTCCTCCTCCCAAAAGATCAATTTTTGTTGAGAAGCGGTCTGTCGTGTTTAGTGAAGCTGCAGGTGGAATTCTACCGGCAATAAATCCCGTTTGTCCAAAAATATCTAACCCTATATTCCCCTTTGCAGAAGAAGGAAAATAATATTCGAGTGATCCTTTCAGATTATAATCTATTTTGCTTTTGGTGTAATCAGTTATTCCGAAAGTAGCACCGCCTTCCGCTGTAAACCCGAATACATTGGACATAGCGTTTAACAAGGAAGGACGAACAGTTTGTTGAGCCATATTGAGAGGTGCTAATCCTAAAAGAACAAACAATAAACTTGTACAAAGTTTCATTTTAAGATTCCCTTTATTTTATGCTTAAATTATTTCATACCAAAACTTAGCTTGTTGTAATTAATGATGAGGTGATTTTTAATCCCCCTGTCTTATATATCACCGGTGATTTAATTCAAAGCAGAATGTTTGATAGTTGAATTGATAGTAAAAAGGAGAGGGTCAGTCTTTTGATTGCTTCATCAGGCGGTGGGTTTTTTCGGCTTGCATCAGGAAAGTTTCGATTTTAGCTTCGGCGGCTTGCGGATAAACATTACCATCTGTTTCGATTGTTAGGAAAGGGATATTCATCTTTTCATTAAAGAGAGGAGACAATTGATATGCGGAGTTGTTCAGCTTCTTAGCATGGATTTTATTTTTAATTGTCATTTCAGGGACAGTGACTGCCTCAGAGAAGCGGGTTGGCATACAGCCAAATGGTCCAAGGTTTACAATACCGCAATATTTTTCAATTGATTCATGAAGCGCAACACCTAATGTTAAGCCAGGCTCTCCTTTGCAATCAATAGGGATAACATGACTGCTATGTTTAAGGAGAGATTCTATATCTGTGCGGGAGTATTTATAGTAACCGGACTTCTGGAGAATCTTTTTTATGCGAAATTCGGCATAGTGCATATAGGAAGCTCTGATTATTCTTTCGTATTTCTTTTTAAAGGAAGTATCGGGTTCAAGCAATTCTAATTTCATCAGATAATCTATATAGAAAAGCCATTCTGTTAAATAGGCATCCTTGAGAATAAATCCTTTTTCTGCGAACTGCTTATTTAAATAATTATGGGAGAAATGATCCCTGCGGACATACATCTCGCCAACGAGAGCAATATATTTAGCATCCTTTATGTTTTTTGTGGATGGAATTTTAGTCCTGATATTTTTTGCAAACGTTTTGAGGGAGCGGAAGATATAATCGGGTTTTGCTTCTTCAGCTATTTTAAGCTGTTCGAATTCCTCATTGAATATTTTTATTCCTTCGACGGGGTCTTGTGCATGAGCCATGATACCGGAGCGGATATCATCGAGGACATCGGCTGCGAGAAGGGACTGCACACCACGGAGGGCGAATTTTGGACCGAGTCCGGCAAAACCATCCTCATTCATAAGAGGCAGAACGGCAACATTATTAAGCTTTTTACGCATAATTAAATT
>JARLHD010000111.1 GCA_031292435.1 Ignavibacteriaceae bacterium | reverse complement strand
TTAAAAAAATCTTCAGTGGTTTGTCATTATGCAAAATTATGCAGCAGAACCATCTTCCTTGAAGAACGCTGTACAAAATAGTTAATGAATAAATTAGAATCAACTAAAAACTATCTATTTCCGGCATAAAAACATCTATTAATTTGTTTTTTATCACCGTAGAAAAGAAGTTAAATTAGTAGAAAGGATAGTAGAAATCCAAAGAAACCGGAAAAGTCAAAATTCGTTGTATTTTCCAATTATGGCATCAGAATGTTTAGTAAAAAACATAATGGGAATAGTCATGGCTATGAGAAATAAATCGAATATAAAGGATTTATTTTTTTCATAATGTTCATCAGCCTCGATGAGATCATGAACTCCTTTCTGACGATTACCGTAAATCTGCCAATAACCGGTTATACCCGGTTTAGAAGTAATAAATTTTCTCCGGTTATATAATGCAGGATCATTTTCTTTCATCATTTGTAAGTCCCACAAAGATAAAGGACGCGGACCGACTAGTGACATTTCACCCTTCAATACATTCAATAATTGAGGTAATTCATCAAGACCAGTTCTTCTTAATACAAAACCACTAAAAGTTACCAACCCGGATAAATCCTCTTTCCGAAAAATATGTAAGGGTTCTTTTAGGGCTAATTTGTTATGTCTAAGAGTTCTGAATTTAAAAATTCTAAATTCATTGCCTTCTAAAATCAGACCCCGTTGCTGCGCAAAGATAGGGCTGTTACCAGTTTCAAGAAAAATTATAAGGCTTATTAAAACAAAGAAGGGAGAGAGCAGAGCTACCAGAAATACAGATAATATTAGGTCAAATATTCTCTTTAAAATATTATAAAAGGAATTTGACTCCTTAATTCCTATTTCTTCTGATAGAACTGATTCAGAATAGGGCGTTTTCTTCAAACTTTTTCCATTTTAGGGATTATAATAAAAATTATATGATTTATTATCAAGTTATATCCCCTGGGTAATTCTAATATCTGGCAGATATGCAATAAAATAATTATATATACGAACAGGTTAAAAAATCTTTCTTTTCTTAACAATCAAATATAAGTGGTAATACGAAATTATACTAAGTAAAAATTATGGACAGGAAAATTATAATAACGGGTGCTACTGGTTTAATAGGAAGGGAGCTTTGTAAGAGTCTTAATAAAAATGGAGATGAAGTTACAGTATTTACCAGAGATACAGACAAGGGAAAGAAAATATTACCATACCTCAATAATTTTGTTGAATGGGATTATAACAGACCTGAATTGTGGAAGAATCAGTTAGAGGGAACAGATGCCATTATACATCTTGCCGGGGAGAATGTTGTGGGTAAAAGATGGACATATAGTCATAAAAAAAATATTATGAAAAGCCGAAAGACGGCCACAAAAAATCTTGTTAATGCAATTGAAATGGTAAATATTAAGCCCAAAATATTTATTTCTTCTTCAGCTGTAGGTTATTACAAAGATAATGGAAATGATGAGATAACAGAAGAATCACCCACCGGATCAGATTTTCTATCATACGTCTGCAGGTCATGGGAAAATGAAGCTAAGCAGGTTGAAAAATTTGGTATAAGAAGAGTTAGTATACGAACAGGCATTGTTTTAAGTTCAAAGGCAGGAGCATTAAAAAAGATGATCCTGCCGTTCATGTTATTTGCAGGAGGATCAATAGGAAAAGGAAATCAATGGTTTCCCTGGATACACATTGAAGATATCGTAAATATTTATTTGTTTGCATTAAACAATGAAATATCAGGAGAGATTAATGGAACTGCTCCAAATCCAGTAACATTAAAAGAATTCACAAAAACATTAGGAAAGGTGCTGCACCGTCCTTCGTTTATTAATATACCAGAATTTGTGTTAAAATTAGTGGCAGGAGAAGGGGCAGAATCTATTCTTGCAAGTTTGAGAGTAATACCCAAAAAACTTAGTTGCACATCATTCCAATTTAAGTACAGTGATTTAGAAGCAGCATTAAAGTCGCTATTATAAAATATAATATTTTAACAATTGTATTCTAAACAATTACCGATATCCAATTCATAAAAAAAGCCGGCGCAGATGCCGGCTTAGCTATTCATTTTGAAAATAAATTATACCAGATGGTTTAATACCTATAATAGTCAGGTTTAAAAGGACCTTCTACAGTTACACCAATATATTTAGCCTGCTTATCTGTTAATGTTTCGAGTTCAACACCAATCTGTGAAAGATGGAGCCTGGCAACTTTTTCATCAAGATTTTTAGGAAGCATATAGACTTTATTTTCATATTTATCATGATGCTGCCAAAGTTCCAGTTGAGCGAGAGTCTGGTTAGAAAAAGAATTAGACATAACAAAGGAAGGATGGCCTGTTGCACATCCTAAATTTACCAAGCGACCTTCAGCAAGAACAATTATATCCTTGCCATCAATTGTATATTTATCAACCTGAGGTTTTATAATATCTTTAGTATGCCCGTAATTTTTATTAAGCCAAGCCATATCAATTTCATTATCGAAATGACCGATGTTGCAGACAACCGCATTATGTCTCATTTTTCTAAAATGTTCTTCTTTAACAATATCGCAGTCTCCGGTTGCAGTTACAATCAAGTTTGCCCTTGAAATTACGTTGCTAAGTTTTTTTACTTCATAGCCATCCATAGCAGCCTGCAAAGCACATATAGGATCGATTTCAGTAACAATAACTCTAACACCTGCACTCCTTAATGACTGGGCAGAACCTTTACCTACATCGCCATACCCACAAACAACAGCAACTTTTCCTGCCATCATAAGATCAGTTGCTCTTCTTATTGCATCAACCAATGATTCACGACATCCATATTTATTATCAAATTTAGATTTTGTAACAGAATCATTTACATTGAATGCAGGCAGTGGAAGTGTACCGGCTCTCATTCGGTCATACAATCTATGAACACCAGTTGTCGTTTCTTCTGAAATACCTTTAATACCGGAAACTAATTCAGGAAATTTATCAAGAACCATATTGGTGAGGTCACCACCGTCATCCAGAATCATATTAAGCGGTTTTCTTTCAGTGCCGAAAAATAAAGTTTGTTCAATACACCAATCGAATTCTTCCGAATTCATACCTTTCCAGGCATAGACCGAGATACCGGCGGCGGCAATTGCTGCAGCAGCATGATCCTGAGTTGAGAATATATTGCATGATGACCATGTTACTTCAGCACCCAGCTCTACGAGGGTTTCGATCAGGACTGCCGTTTGAATGGTCATATGAAGACAACCGGCTACACGCGCGCCTTTGAGCGGTTTTGATGGTCCATACTCTTTTCTAATGGACATCAATCCGGGCATTTCAGCTTCAGCCAATTTTATTTCTTTCCTTCCCCATTCAGCTAAGGAGATATCCTTAACTTTATTTTTAATATACTTTATTTCCTGAGTCGGTTGATTCATATATAATCCTTTTTACTCTTTTTATTAATAACTGTTCTTACTTACCATTAACATATTTTTTGAACACGGGAACTAAGTCCAGTTGTTCCCAGGTGAATTCTTTTTCTTTTCTTCCGAAGTGACCGTAAGCTGCAGTTTTCTGATATATAGGTCTGCGCAGCTTAAGTCTATTAATAATTCCTTTCGGAGTAAGGTCCACTTCTTTTTTAATCATAGCAGCAATTTTACTATCAGGAATTTTGCCAGTCCCTTTAGTATCGACAAAAATTGAGACAGGTTCTGCGACACCAATTGCATAGGCAACCTGTACCAGGCATTCTTTTGCTAATTTAGCGGCAACAACATTTTTGGCAATATGTCTTGCTGCATAGGTGGCACTCCTATCGACTTTTGAGGGATCTTTACCTGAGAAACAACCACCACCGTGAGGAGCCCATCCTCCATAAGTATCAACAATAATTTTGCGTCCTGTTAAACCACTATCGCCATGAGGACCTCCGATTTCAAATCTACCAGTAGGGTTAACATAATATTTTGTATTTTTATCAAGGTACTTGGCAGGAATAACAGGTTTAATAATATACTTTATTACATCTTCCCTAATTGTTTTCTGTTTCACATCACCGTCATGCTGAGTAGATATAACAACAGTATCAACTCTCACAGGATTTTTGTTATCATCATATTCGATTGTTACCTGGGATTTTGCATCCGGACGAAGGTATGGCATAATTCCGTTATTTCTTTTTCTAACATCCGCCAGTTTTTTTACAAGTTGATGAGCATAAACTATAGGCATCGGCATAAGTTCGGGGGTTTGATCACAAGCATAGCCAAACATTATGCCCTGATCGCCAGCACCGCCGGTATCAACTCCCATAGCAATATCTGGAGACTGCGAGTGGATGGCATTTAGCACGGAACATGATTCAGAATCAAATTTATATTCTGCACTTGTATAGCCGATATTTCTAACTGTTCGTCTTACAACTTCCTGTACATCTATGTAGGCAGTTGTAGTAATTTCACCGCCGACTAAAACCAACCCTGTTGTAACGAAGGTTTCGCAAGCCACCCTCGCATTTGGATCTAACTTATAGATTGCATCTAAAACGCCGTCGGATATTGCATCGCTGACTTTATCCGGATGTCCTTCGGAAACTGATTCCGATGTAAAGAAAAATGACATGTCTTTGTGTTTCCTTTTTTACTTAAATAAAAATTAATAAAAATCTAGTTCTGAAGAATCACCGGAATTCAGTTTATGTAATGATCCAATAATAACCGAATTATTTCCGATCAAAGAATCTTCCAGCATAAATTTAGTTACAACAGCTTTAGAACCGATAATTGAATTCCTGATTATGCATTCTGAAATTTTCACTCCTTTATCAATTGTAGTATATGGGCCTATAACAGAATTTTCAATCTGGACATCATCTGCAATAAATACCGGGTGGTTAATTACAACATTATCAAAGTGTTTACTAACGCTTTTAAGGTCGAGCAGATATTTATTTGTTGATAAAAGAGTTTCAGGTTTACCACAGTCGTACCATCCTTCAACAGGGAAAGTGGTAATCTTTTCCCCCATATCTATCATAATCTGCAAAGCATCAGTTAACTGAAGTTCTCCTTTAGTCCTCATATCTTTTTTAACAAGTTCACTAAGACTTTTAATAAGTATATCAGAATTGGCAATGTAATATAGACCAACCAATGCAAGGTTTGAGACTGGAGTCTGGGGTTTTTCAATCAAAGTTTTTATAAAGCCATTTTGCATAACAGCGACTCCAAACCTTTTAGGGTCATCAACTTGTTTAACTCCAAGGGAAGAGATTTTATTCTTAAAGACACTTTTAAGATCAACATCAAAAACTGTGTCGCCTAGAATAATAAATATTTCCTTTTCATCAATAGTTGGAATAGCTGTATATATTGCATGCCCAAGTCCTTCCATGGATTCCTGCTCGATAAAGGTAGACTCAAGTCCGGGGTATTCTTTTAAGACATATTCTTTAATCATTTCCCCCAAATGACCAATAATAAAAGTTGCCTTATTAATATTTTCATCTGAGAGCTTATCGAGAATATGTCCTAATATCGGCTTACCCCCTACGTTCAAAAGAACTTTAGGGGTAGAATATGTATGTGGCTTTAGCCTGCTTCCAATTCCAGCAACAGGGATAATAGCTCGCATAATTCCTTCGATTTAATTACAAAATTTGCGTGTAAAATTACCTAATATGGTAAAGAATAACAAATATACTGAATCGTGGGTTGAGAGGAAATATAAATTTTATTACTTAAAAACTTCTTAAGTTTAAATATTAGAAATTTGTTAGTAACCATATTATTAAATGAATGTTAATACAAGAATAAATCGACTTTTTAATATTAAATACCCCATTATCCAGGCAGGCATGGTATGGGTGTCAGGATGGAAATTAGCTTCAGCCGTATCAAATTGCGGGGGACTTGGATTAATCGGATCCGGTTCGATGAAACCGGAACTTTTAAGAGAACACATTCAGAACTGTTTCAAAGGAACAGATAAGCCCTTTGGAGTAAATATCCCACTTTTGCGGGGGGATGCAGCTGAGTTAATAGAAATAACTATTAAGGAAGGAGTTAAAATAGTATTTACCTCTGCCGGAAGTCCTGCAAAATTTATTGATCTGCTAAAGAAAAATGGAATTAAGGTAGTGCATGTTGTATCATCTGTAAAATTTGGATTAAAAGCAGAAACTTCGGGGTGTGATGCTGTTGTGGGAGAAGGAGTTGAGGCAGGCGGACATAATGGAATTGAACAAACTACAACATTATGCCTTATTCCTCAGCTTGCTAATCATTTAACAATCCCGGTAATTGCAGCGGGAGGGATTGCAGACGGAAGGGGGATTTTTGCAGCATTATCCTTAGGCGCTGAAGCTGTTCAATTAGGAACCCGGTTTGCAGTTACAGTGGAATCTTCTGCTCACGCTAATTACAAAAGACGAGTTGTTGATGCCGGAGATGGGGATACATTACTTGCATATAAAAAAATTGCGCTTGTAAGAATGCTTAGAAATGATTTCGCACTTCGTTCAGCAAAAGCCGAGGAGGAAGGATGGAATGAAAAACAGTTAAGAGAACTCCTTGGCAGAAAACGGGAAAAGCTTGGTATATTTGATGGAAATGAAATAGAGGGAGAAATGGAAGCAGGTCAGGGATCAGGGCTTATTAAAGAAATCCTTCCGGTTAAAGACCTGTTTAATATGCTTATTGCTGAATTTAATTCAACAAGTGAAAAGATTTGTGGTCAATTTATTCATAAAGAATGAATTATATTTAATTTTAACCAGTATATTTTTTTGTTTATTAAACAATGGCTGAATCATGAAGAACTTAATGATATTATTTTTTATTCTCACGTCCATAGCTTATACTCAGAATAAAGATGTTGATGCTTATAAAAATGCTTCGGGGATAAAGGAACCGATTCTAAAAATAGATGCCCTAAAGAAATTTACTTCTGAATTTCAAAAAAGTAATTATTCCCCAAGAGCCTTCTTTGAAATTGCAAATAATTATCTCGATCTGAATAAAACAGATTCAGCACTGATCTTTGCAGAAAAGTATGTTGATTTTTATCCGGCAGATGGAAGGTTAAATCCATATAATAATATGGCATATACTTTAATTTCAAAAAAGAAAGGTCTTGATACTGCCTTGGCATATTCTCAAAGAGCCGTTCAATTTGCAAGAAGTAAAAAGATTCCGAATATATCCATGTATCTTGATACTTATGCAGCAGCTGAGTATGCTTTAGGAAAATACAAGGAAGCCCTTGATGCCCAGACAGAAGCTATTAAAGGACATGAGGATGATCCGGAATATTTATTAAGTCTTGCGATTTATCAGGATGCTGCTGGCGACACTAAGGAAGCTTTGAATACTGCAGCTAATGTTCTATTAAAAGGAGACGACCAAACCGGGATGGATAAGTTTACTGAATGGCTTCAGAAGATTGCTCCGGATGGTAACGCACGGGTTCATATGAAAAAAGAAATTTCAGAAAGGACTGTAAACGATTTTCTTCTTTCTGGTAAAGGCGGAGATAAATACAAATCAAGATCTACCGCAGCAGTATTCTATTCAGCAATGATGCTGGATCTTGATACCGCGGAAACCTGGGCAAAAGAATCTGTGAACTCAATTAATGACAGCACTACTATTGAAGATCAGATTCAGTTCCATAAAAACCTGGCACTTGTATATGCTGCTGAAGAAAAGACTATGACCGCTTTAAAAGAGTTGGACAAAGTTGAGAATTATGTCGATCCGTGGGATGCAGGGTTCTGGCTCACTTTAGGTAATATTTATGAAAAACAAAAAGAGAACAAAAAGGCGCTTGATGCTTATGTTTCAGGATTATATGCATTCGAAAATCCCACAATTAAATCGGCAGCAATAACATTATTAAATAAAATGAATCTTAAGGAAGAAGACCTTAAGAAAATGATTGAAAAGAAGCAAAAGGAAGCTACAACCTTTAAAACAGGAAAATACCATTCAAAATCAGGAGGAAAAGTTCTTCTTGCTGAACTATTTACCGGTGCAGAATGCGGACCATGCCAGGGAGCTGATGTTGCATATGATGGATTAGCAGAATTCTTTCCAAGGAATTCATTAGCAATACTTGAGTATCATCTTAACATACCGGGACCTGATCCAATGACAAATCCGGATACTTACAACAGATATAAATATTATGGTGGAAATTTTGGGACACCAACCGCAATATTGGAAGGAAAGGAAATAATTACAGGAGGCGGTCCAAAATATTTAGCTGCCAACAGGTTTAACCTTTATAAATATGCATTAAGTAAATACGAGAAACAAAAACCTGAAATTATTATTTCCGGCAAAGCAGTTAAAAAAGGAAATGATATTAATGTACTTTTAAATCTGAAAGGAAAAACCAAGAACCCAAGAGATGTTATTCATATTGCTCTTGTAGAAAAATCAATAAACTATACAGGTTCCAATTCTATTGATAAGCACAGATTTGTTGTAAGAAATCTGTTAGATAGTGAATCAGGCACACAAATAAATTCCAATAAGATATCCAAAAGCTTTGATCTTAATAATATTGAAGAAGGGTTAAAGAGTTATCTTGATGATCCTACCAGGCAGCCTTCATGGCGTCCATCGTTTGGGCCTCCAAGCTGGAAGGCAAGGACTGACAAACTCAATCGGGATAACTTAGCAATTGTTGCCTGGATCCAAAACCCCGAGTCAAGAGAAATAATTAATAGTGTATTTGTTGATATCAAATAATGAATTATTAATGAGTAAAATACTTTTTATATACTCCCTCATGATAATATCATGGGGGAGTATTTACGCTCAGGATAAGAATACCAATATTGTTGATATAAACCTTTCTTCAACTCCTGATACCTCAAATAAAAATAACTATACTATATTGATAAATATTAACATAAAGGATGGATGGCATCTTAATTCTAATAAGCCTTTAGATGAATATATGACTCCGACATCAGTAAGGATATTGGATTCAACACATATAAAAGTATTAAATATTGAATACCCTCCTGAAATGATTGCAAAACTTCAGTTTTCTGATGCAGATCTTTCTCTTTATGAAGGTATGGTTACGATTAAGGTCATTATTCTTACAGATGATATTTATATTAAGGATAACAAGAGGGTTGAATTAGAATTAGAATATCAATCGTGCAATAACCAAACATGCCTTTTCCCGGTTCAGAAGATTCTAAGTGTAAATTTATGATCGAACTAAATTAGCCTTATTCGAATTCTTTTAGGACCAGATCCATATCTTTAACACGGGGGAAAAAAGAGATAATCTTCCTTAGTACAAGATCCACAACAGCATCGGGACAGGAAGCTCCACTGGTTAATATAATATGAATTGGTTCAATTTCATGAATAAAACCATTTGTCCGTATTTCCTTTTTTGAATTAATGTCAAAATGACTGATTGTGTTTGGAGATAAAATTTTATCCGCCGATGATATGAAATATGTCCTGAATTTCTGATCTAACAATTCAACAATATGTGTAGTGTTTGAACTATTATAACCTCCAACAACTACTGCAAAGTCAGCGTTTACATTTGAAAGTCCGTAAGTAGATTCCTGATTATCATTTGTTGCATAACATAAGGTATCCTTTGTATCTGCTAAATGATCTTGTATTTCGGCTACACCATATTTTATGCTAAGAGTTTTTTTAAGAAGCTCTGCTATTGAATCAGTTTCAGACGCCAGCATTGTTGTCTGGTTAACAACCCCCATTCTCTTAAGATCATTCGAAAAATCAAATCCTGGGGAAAGTTTATCCTTAAAGAATTGATAAAACTCTTTTTCCTTAGATTCATCCAATATGAAGGAACATAATGACTCAGCTTCATTAAAATCACGAATTATCAAAGAAGGGGCTATTTTAGCACTATGAGAAAAAGTAGCCCTTGTTTCTTCGTGATTGTATTGACCATGGATTATTATAGTATAAGCCTGATTCCCAAGCTGCGTTGATCTGTTCCATACTTTTTCAACAAATGGGCAGGTCGTATTAAATTTATATGGATCAAGCCCTTTATTCTTGAGTTCTGATTCAATTTCAAGAGTTGTACCGAAAGCCGGTATTATTACAATATCATCTTTCGTCAGCCTATCCCAGTTATAAATCCGTTTTCCTGAAGTATCCATAAGGAACTGTACACCTCTTGAAAGAAGATCATTATTTACTCCCGGGTTATGAATCATTTCGCTTAAAAGAAAGATATTTTTACCTGGATTTTCATTAATTATTCTGTTTGATATATCAATTGCATTTTCAACACCATAACAGAATCCAAAATGACGGGCTATATAGAATTTTATGGGACCGAAGTCGAGGAGAGCAGGTGTAAAGTCTTTTTTCTTGGGATCATTTATTTTACGCGAGTTCTTAATCCGGGAAATAAAGGAACTTTTATATAATAAGGGTATGTCGAACTGTTTCATTAATGTTATTAAATTAAACTATATGGGAATTTAGTAAATTTTATGGTGCTATTGAAGGGTAAAATAGGCTGCAGTTTTATCTGCAGCCATAATTTATTTGTCTTATTAATTCAGGAAGGTTTTTTTCTTTTTAGATTTGGTATTTGAGTTGAGTTCATGGTTAAAGAACTGAATCTTAATATTTTTCCTGACATTCTCATCCAGGGTAGAAATGATAAACTCAATTTTTTTCTTTAGATCATTAGGTACACCGATAAATAGTAAAACATCCTTATTTGATGATTTGGTCTGCCGGGTTGCAAGGAATTCTATTTTACGTTTAAGTAGAGGATTATCAATATCCTCTTCATTAATGGTTATTCCGATAGCATAATCTTTTTTATAACGAGCAATAATATCCACATCAAATCCCCCCATTCTTTGAGGTTCAGGAAGATATGTCCCGAATTTCCTGCTGATTGTAAGATATCCATTTTTCCAGAATTGATCTATCAGAAGATCAACACTTTGTCTTTTCATTAGATCCAACATATCACCTCCTGTGCTGCTTAAGAAATTATTGGAATTACCGGAGAAAATCTTTTATGCGACAGCACTCTTATATTAACTATTTTATCATATTCGAATTTTTTAATTTCACTGGAGTTATTTATTCTTCCATAAATAACCTTCTTCCCCGATTTTTCGCGGGAAATGTAATAAGGGTCTAAGAACACCTCATTGAACCCGTAATGAAATCTTAATTGATTTCTATGGGTAATTGCGAATGAAAATATTTCTGACTTCATAAATACTCCGATTATTAATTTATCAATCTGAAAATGCCAACCACCTTACCAATCACAGAGAATTCATCCTTCGCTGTTACAATTATCGGCTGGTATCTATCATTTTCCGGATTTAACTGAACCAAATCTTTTTTCTTCTCAAATTTCTTAACTGTTACTTCACCATTAATCATAGCTACCACTGTTTCGCCATTTTTAACATCCTGCATGGGTGAAACAATAACAAGATCCCCTTCTAATATTCCCGCATTGATCATACTATCCCCTTTCACTTTCAAAGCAAATGCATTTTCAGATTTCTTCATATAGGAGGGATCAATTGCGATACTCCCCTCAATATTTTCAACTGCAAGAACTGGAGTACCGGCGGCAACCTGACCAATAATCGGTACATTATTTATATAACCTGAATAGTTCATTGAATTTTTAAGCAGTTCAGGTTTAAGAATGGAAATACCTCTGCTCATATTATTTAGAATAGCTATAAATCCTTTTTTCTCAAGTGCATCCAGGTGTCTTTTAACGCCAAAAGTGGAAGCAATACCGAAATGTTTGCCAATCTCTCTTAAAGTCGGAGGATAGCCAAATTCATCTTTATACTGGCAAATAAAATCAAGTATCTCTTTTTGTCTCTCTGTTAATTTATCTTCCATTTTAGTGCTCTTTTGTTCACTACAAATATAGTGTACAAACGTATACTATGTCAAGTTATATTTTTTATTTTTTTCATTGTGTGAGTTTAGTTACAGATTCCTGAATATGACAAGATCAGTCTCATTTAAAGGAATTTATACTTAATTGAAAGAGAATCATCAAATGATATCTCTTCTTAATGTTAAAATTGGAATATTCGTAAATGATTAAATTTTACTCTTTGACATCTTAATTTTGGCTTAAAAATACGGTTTCAAAACGGTTTCAAAACGTTTTCACACTTACTTCTTACTGACTAGATGTTTATTGGATGGAAATAAGGTTTAATTGTGCTTTTGGTATAATTTTTGCCATTTACCTGCAAAGATTAAATCAGGTTATTAAATTGCAGCTATCGATGATCGGAGAATACGCATTACGGGCTATGTTATACATTTGCTCAAAACCATTTGGTACAGGTTACCAGATTTCAGAAATTGCAGAAAAGAACGATATACCCGATAACTTCCTCAGAAAAATAATCCCCTTATTAAAGAAAGCAAATCTGCTTAACAGTCAGCGCGGTAACGGTGGAGGAATTTCTTTGCAGAAGAATGCCCTGGATATTACCCCGCTTGATATAATAAATGCAGTTGAAGGACCAATTCTGCTTAACAAATGTTTAATTCATGATAGGTTTTGTTCACGAGACGATTATTGTTCATTCCACACTCTTTGGGCTGATGCTCAGCAGCAGTTAAAGGATAAACTAGCCAGCAGAAATTTGTTTGAGCTTGCAGTACAGAATAATGAAAATTACTTGCGGGTTAAGCACACCCGTTTATAAAAATAAATGTTATAATTTCTATATTCTTCAATAAAAAAGGAGTAATAAATGGATGCGGTCCTCTTAGCGCGAATTCAATTCGCTATGACTATTGGATTTCATTTCCTCTTTCCTCCCCTTTCAATTGGTTTAGGATGGATGATCTTCATTTCAGAATTGTTCGGCAAAAAAAATCAGAACTATAAGGCTATCGGTTACTTCTTCGGTAAAATACTCGGACTTATATTCGCAGTTGGCGTAGCTACCGGCATCGTAATGGAATTTCAGTTCGGTACTAACTGGTCTGAATATTCTAAATTCGTGGGAGACATTTTCGGCGCTCCCCTAGCTGCCGAAGGAATTTTCGCCTTTTTCCTTGAATCTACCTTTTTAGGCTTATATATCTTTGGAAGAAAAAAAGTATCAAAAAACGTACATGTATTTGCATCTCTTATGGTTGCTATAGGCGCAACAATTTCTGCCTTTTGGATCATCGTAGCAAACTCCTGGCAGCAAACTCCAGCTGGTTTTATTGTTCAGAACAATAGGGCGGAACTGACTGATTTCTGGGCTGCAGTGTTTAACCCTTCAACTCTTGTACGCTTTTTCCATACCCTTGATGCAGCCTTAATATCGGGCGCTTTCCTCTGGGCGGGCATTTCCGCATATATGATTTTGAAAAACAAGCAGACAGAAATTGCGAAAGTATCATTAAGGTTTGCAATAATTTTTGGACTTATCGTTTCATTACTCGAGGTTTATCCCTTCGGTCATGAACATGGCAGAGTAATGGCACGTACCCAGCCTGAAAAGTTTGCAGCAATTATGGGATTATATAATTCACAAAATGCCGCTCCAATGGTATTATTTGCATTCCCCACTAACATGCCGCCTGATCTGAAAGCAAAGATTGAAATCCCCGGTTTGCTTAGCTGGCTGGCCCTCGGTGATGTGAATGCCAGGCTTAAAGGTATAAACGAATTCCCGGCTGATGAAATTCCCCCGCTCTTTCTTACTTTTGTATCTTACCATAATATGGTTGTCCTTGGAATGTATTTTATTCTTATTATGGCTCTATCAGCATACAAGATCCGTAAAAAGACATTATGGGAAAACAAAAAATTATTGAAAGTTCTATTCTGGTCAATACCTCTGCCTCTTATTGCATCCCAGCTTGGGTGGATGGCAGCTGAAGTAGGAAGACAACCTTGGATTGTCTATCATTTATTAAAAACTAAGGACGCTGTCTCAGTTTCTGTAGGCGCTGGAGAAATTCTCTTCTCAATAATACTTTTTGCTTTGATATATGTTCTTCTCTTCCGGGTTCTGTTTGTTCTGCTAAAAAAGAAAGTAAATAACGGATTTGAATTATTAACTGAGGAGGCAATCTAATGGACCTCAATATTATATGGTTTCTTTTAGTTGGCATACTGATAATAGGGTATGCTGTGTTAGACGGATTCGACCTTGGCGTTGGAATAATCCATCTTTTTACTAAAGATGAAAACGAAAAAAGAATAAACCTTAATGCTATTGGCCCTGTATGGGACGGAAATGAAGTCTGGCTTCTTACAGGTGGCGGTGCTTTATTTGCAGCTTTCCCAATCGTCTATGCAACTGTCTTTAGCGGATTCTATCTTGCATTTATGCTTCTGCTAGCTGCACTCATATTCAGGGCTGTCTCTTTTGAATTCAGAAAATATTCAGAACCAAAGGATAAAAAATACTGGGATCTTGCATTTGGAATAGGATCATTAGTTCCCGCATTACTTTATGGTGTTGCTATCGGAAATATTCTTCGCGGTCTTCCTATCGATGTAAAAGGAGCTTATCACGGATCATTCCTGGGATTGCTAAATCCATATGCTTTAGCTGTCGGTGCAGTTAGTTTGGTAATGTTCGTAATGCACGGTGCAATCTATATGACATTAAAAACAGATGGTTTACTTCGCGATAAAATGATACGGCGCGCAAATACTTCATGGATAGTTTTCGTTCTGTTATATTTTATCGCAACCTTTATGACAATCTTTTCAGGTAGATGGTTATTTGAATCAGTTCTGGGTTTCCCTATCTTTTGGATTCTCCTCGCTCTGCTTTTTATTACAATTATTTATATTCCTATAGGATTAAAAACAAAGAGATTCGGCAATACATTCACTGCTTCTACTTTAATAATCACTTCAATGATATTATTAGTAGCATTGAGCCTGTTCCCAAAATTAGTCCCCTCAAGTTTAGATTTAGGCTATAGCCTTACAATTTATAATGCCTCTTCAACACCAAGAACATTAGAAACTATGCTTATTATTGCTATTATTGGTGTCCCGATTGTATTAGTTTATACAATATGGATTTACAGGATATTCAGGGGAAAAGTTGAATTAAACAAAGACAGTTATTAAAATAAATGCCGGCTGAATACCGGCATTATCTTTTATGATTTATATAAGGATAAAATGAATAAAGAAACTGAGACACATAAATGCTTTAATTGTGAAAAGACTGAAAAGGAAATTCCTTTGGTCCTGCTGGCTTATTCAGGAAACCCCTCATGGATTTGCCCCCAGTGCCTGCCTGTACTGATCCACCATATTGATCAGTTAAAAGAAAAATTGGAAAACGTGAAGTAATTCTGATATACTGGTTTCCCCGGCTAATGAAAAAGATATTAAATTTTATCAGCCCTTTCTTATATCTGAATTTTTAGGCGACACATCTTTGTAATAATTTTCAATTGTAAATTTATAATTCTCACTGGCCGAAAGACTATCAATCTGGTCAATGGACAATTTTTCTTTCAAAGGCGTTATCTTCTCTTCAACTTGCGAATTTTGAAATTGTTCATTCTTTTTTTCAGTTAATGTATAAACAAATAATGAGTACATTAAAAAAATGACTACAAACGCAGATAGAAATATCAAAATGCTTCTCATATTTTCTCCGCTAAAATTTACCCACCCAAATTTATTAAAATTGTGATTTTGTTTCAATACATTTAAATATACTGTCTGGTATAAATTATCATAAAATATAAGTTGTAATAATTGTTTTTTTAGAGTTAGTTTGTTATTCATATTAAATTGTAAAAACAACGAATGAATATTATTCCGTATATCGCCAAAGAACTTAATCTCAGGGTCGAACAGGTTGAAGCAGTAATAAAACTATTTAAAGAAGATGCAACTATCCCCTTTATCGCTCGTTATCGCAAGGAACATACAGGTGGTATTGATGAGGAAGTATTACGTCAGGTTGAAGACCGATTTGGTTACCTGTCTCTTCTTGAGGAACGAAGAGAAACTATCCTCAAAAGTATCGATGAACAGGGAAAACTTACTAATGAATTAAAATCTAAGATCCTGGATTCTATTACCCTTACCGAATTGGAAGATCTATATCTTCCTTACAAACCAAAGCGCAAAACTCGCGGCACAATTGCTAAAGCTAAAGGACTTGAACCTCTTGCCCTGTTCCTCCTGGAAACCCCTGCATTTAATGGCAGCCTTGAGGAAAAGCTTTCTGAATTCATCAATATAGAGCTTGGAGTAAATTCAACCGAAGAAGCCCTTCAGGGAGCAAAAGATATAATCGCCGAAATGATAAATGATAATGCCGAAGTCAGGAAAGTCGTCAGGGAACAACTTCAGCAGGAGTCTTTAGTTAAATCAGAAAAAGTCAAACAGAAAACATCAGCTAAAGAGGTCTCTGAAAAGCAGCAGCAGAAGGATAAAAAAGAGATTTACCAGATCTATTATGAATTCAGTATTGACATAAAAAAGATTAAACCTTATCAGCTTTTAGCTCTGAACAGAGGAGAAAAAGAGAAAGCATTAAAAATATCATTCGCATATGATGAACCAACTATTACTAATCTTATGCTTAAGAAATTTCTTACAAATGAAGAAACAGTATTCATAGATATTTTTAAGGAAACAACTGAGGATGCTTTCACACGTCTCACCTTCCCTTCCATTGAAAGGGAAATAAGAGCCCAGTTAACTGAAGTGGCAGACCTTCATGCAATTGAAATATTTGCCTCTAACCTTAGACAGCTTTTGCTCCAGCCCCCTATGATGAACAAAATAATTATGGGTATTGATCCTGGATTTTATTCCGGCTCAAAGGTCGCAGTCATTGATGTTACCGGTAAATATATTGAGGGTGCTACCATTTATCCACATCCTCCTCAGAATAAATCTGATGAGGCTAAAAAAGTACTTCATCACTTGATAAGCAAGTATAAGGTTGAAGTCATTGCAATCGGTAACGGTACTGCATCAAGAGAAACGGAAATGCTCATAGCAGGTTTGATCAAAGAAAAAGAACTTTCCTGTCATTATGTTATTGTCAGTGAAGCAGGGGCATCTGTTTACTCAGCTTCAGAAGTAGCAAAAAAGGAATTCCCTGATCTTGAAGCAAGCCAAAGGGGAAATATTTCAATTGGAAGAAGATTGCTCGATCCTCTTGCCGAACTTGTAAAGATAGATCCTAAATCAATTGGGGTGGGTCTTTATCAGCATGATGTTGACCAAAAACTTCTGGCTCAAAAACTTGATAACGTAGTTGAAAGCTGCGTTAACTATGTCGGTGTCGATCTTAATACTGCCTCGGCTTCATTACTTACTCATGTTTCCGGTCTTAATAAAAGGATCGCTGAGAATATTGTTAAGTTCAGGGAAAAATCAGGCAGGTTCAAGAGCAGGGAAGAATTAAAAGAAGTTTCAGGCTTAGGTGATAAAGCATTTGAACAGTCTGCCGGATTCCTTAAAGTCCCATATGGTGAAAACCCCCTTGATAATACTTTCATTCACCCTGAATCATATCAGGCTACTCATGCTATGTTGGAAAAATTCAAAATACCGGCTGTTAATTTAAAGGAATCGGGTTCTGTTATCTCATTGATTGTTAATCAGAAAGGCACTAAAAAACTTGCCGAAGAAATAGGAATTGGCGAACCAACTCTTATTGATATTATAGAAAATCTCAAAAAACCGGGCAGGGATCCGCGTGAAGAAATGCCTAAACCAATTTTACGCAGTGATGTACTAAAAATGGAGGATCTGGCTGAAGGAATGAAGCTAAAAGGTACTGTGAGAAATGTCGTAGATTTTGGTGCTTTTGTTGATATTGGTGTAAAACAGGACGGGCTTCTCCATGTTTCCCAAATGGCTAACAGATTTATTAAAAATCCTCTTGATATCATTAACGTTGGTGATATCATAGATGTTACAATCACCGGGATTGATATTCAAAGGGGTAGAATTTCTTTAAGTATGAAGAGTTGAACTCTGAAAATACCAAGGATTTCGAATAGCATCTGTTTTTTTATCTGAACCAAAATTTATATATTCATAACCGGAATATCATATATATGAATATTTATTACCAATTATTAGAAGTCATAAAAGTTAAGGGAGCTGCATATCTGGTGCTCCTTGACCCGGATAATTTACCTGAGGATAAGGTCTCCCGGTTTGCAAAACATTGTGAAGAATCCGGGGTAGATGGCTTCCTGGTTGGCGGTAGTTTATTACTAAATGATAACCTTGAAAGCTTCCTTGTAAATCTTAAAAAAGTAACATCACTGCCTGCTATTATTTTCCCTGGTGATGTAAACCAGATATCTTCAAAAGCTGATGCAATTCTTTATTTATCTGTGGTCAGCGGCAGGAATCCTGAACATTTGATCGGGAAACATGTACTTGCTGCTCCTATTATCAAAAAGTGCGGTATCGAACCCATTGCAACAGGATATCTTTTGATCGAATCAGGCAGGACAACAACTGCACAATATATGAGCGGAAGCCTCCCAATCCCCAGGAATAAACCTGGAATTGCAGCCGCAACAGCACTAGCCGCCGAATATCTTGGAATGAAGTTAATTTACCTGGAAGCTGGTTCGGGTGCTGATAATCCAATCCCAAATGAAATGGTTAAGACCGTATCTTCCTTATGCACAGTTCCGGTTGTAGTTGGAGGAGGCATTAAAACTGAGGTTATTGCAAAAGAATTAGTAGAGAATGGCGCTAAAATAATTGTTACAGGTAATTTCTTTGAGGATGAAACAAATTGGAACCGGATCAAAGATTTTGCAAATGCCGTTCATTTTAAATTACCTGTTTTCGTATAACCTCATAATTTCTTCCTTCCTTTCAATTTGAATGTAAAAATTCTAAATTACCATCAATAAAATATATATTCATGCTTAAAGCTCTTTTAGTAAAAGATTACGCACTAATTGAATCCATAAATATTGAGTTCGGGAAAGGACTTAATATTATAACAGGAGAAACAGGCGCAGGTAAATCAATCCTTGTCGACGCAATGAGTCTGTTGTTAGGAGAACGTGCTTCTACAGAAGTAATAAGGAAAGGAGCATCCAAATCTTATGTTGAGGGGATATTCGACATAACCAATAATAAAAAAATTGATGCCCTGCTTGAGGAAAATGAAATTGAACCTTTACCCGAACTTATTTTAAGAAGGGAAATTTCCATTAAAGGAAGCAACCGTTGCTTTATTAATGATACTCCGGTTTCATTGGCCCTTATTAAGAACGTTGGCAACCTTATGGTCGATCTTCATGGTCAACATGAACACCAGTCATTATTGAGAAATGAAACTCACATCGACTTCCTTGACGAATTTGGTAAATATCATGACCTGATCGATGCTTATAAACAAGTCTATCTCGAACTTCAAAATCTCTTAAAAGAACTGAAAGTACTTAAGGAGAAGGAAGCTTCCCTTAAAGAGAAAAAGGATTTCTATTCATTCCAGATTAAGGAAATAGACTCTGTTTCTCCTGCTGAGGATGAGGAGGAAAAACTTGTTGAAGAGTTAAGGATTCTGGAAAATTCAGAAAAACTTGCTGATACTTCTTCAAGTGTATATGGTCTTATTTATGAAGATGAAAACTCTGTATATGATTCGATTACTAAAATTAAGATTGAACTGGATGAGCTGAATGAGATTGATAAATCTTTCAGCGAGTCATTAAGTGAATGCGTGAATGCAATAGCTTTAATAAATGATATCGCAGAGTTTGTACGAAACTATAAATCAAAAATTGAGGTGGAGCCAATTGAAGTTAACAGGAAGCGGGACCGTCTTGGAGCAATAAACCTAATTAAGAAAAAATATGGCGGATCAGTTCATGCTGTCATTGAATATAGGAATAAAATAGGAGCGGAATATGATCTTGCGGAAAACTTTTCAGCTAAAATAAACTCATATGAAAAACAGATTGCGGCCTTAAGGGAGCAGTGCGGTAAAGCTGCCGATAATATTTCCAAAAAACGAATTCAGGCTTCATCTTTAATAAATAAAGAAGTAAAGGAAGTGCTGACAGAACTTGGAATTCCCGATTCGAACTTTAATGTTAGAATTACACAAAATAATTCTTCCTCTGGAGAGGACTATATTACGCTTAAAGAAAATAAGTATTCCTATTCCGCTAAAGGTATTGATGAAGTTGAATTCTATATATCAACCAATGTTGGTGAAGATCTGAAACCATTGGCAAAAGTTGCATCAGGAGGGGAGGTTTCAAGAATAATGCTCTCATTAAAAACGATACTTGCTAAAAACGATAGATTCCCCCTTCTGATATTTGATGAAATCGATACCGGCGTTAGCGGAAGGATAGCACAGAAGGTTGGGAAGGCACTAAAATCACTTGCTAATTTTTACCAGGTAATCTCAATTACACATCTTCCACAGATCGCAGGACTGGCAGATCATCATTTTATTGTTGAAAAAAAGACTAATGATGGAAGAGTCGTAAGTTCGATTAAAAAGTTAACAGAGAATGAAAGAGTAAAAGAAGTTGCCAAATTGATGAGTGGAGAAAACGTTACTGAAGCAAGTCTTGAAGGTGCGCGGGAACTGATCAACTCCAGGTAAAATTTGTTCTATGAAAGAAACTGCTATATATGTCCATATCCCCTTTTGTGATCATAAATGTATTTACTGCGATTTCTACTCCATTATTACAACCGATAATATCTCCTCATATAAAGTTGCTTTAGAAAAAGAGATCGACTTCTACTCTTCTCTTTATTCTAAGGAAAGCAGAATAACATCCATTTATTTTGGTGGTGGAACTCCTTCTTTAATGGAACCCTGTTACCTGAATGAAATAATAAACCGGATTAAGAAAAAATTCACTGTCTCTGATAATCCAGAAATAACTATGGAAACTAATCCAGGTACAGTGAATAAAGAGAAACTTAAGGATTTCCTTAATTCCGGAATAAACAGAATCAGTATCGGGATACAATCATTCAAAGAGGAAGAACTTAAATTCTTAACCCGGATCCATGATAAGGCTACGGCTATTAATACCGTAATGAATGCTAGCGAAGTCGGATTCAAAAATATAAGCGTTGATCTGATATTTAACTTACCGGGACAGTCAAAGGAAACATGGACAAATAATCTGAAAATAGCCGCCTCCCTGCCTATCCAGCATATTTCCGCATATAGCCTTATTCTTGAAAAAGGAACTATACTTAATAAAATGGTTCTTGACGGTAAGGTTATCCTCCAGGAAGATGATTATGATGCCGACCTGTATGAGATAACAATTGATTACCTGGAACAAAAAGGATTTCTTCAATATGAAGTATCTAACTTTGCCAGACCCGGTTATGAATGTCTTCATAATAATGCGTACTGGAGATACAGAAATTATCTTGGACTGGGTACTTCAGCCCATTCTTTTATTAATAATAAAAGATGGTGGAATTTCTCAAGCCTGAAAATGTACAATGCTTCAATTGAATCAAAAGGATCTGCCGAAGCAAGCCATGAATTTATTTCTCAGGAAAATAATATCGACGAATATATTATGCTTGCCATGCGAAGTTATGGTATCGATCTTTGTGATCTGGAAATGAAATTCGGAAATAAATGGATTGAAAGAAACAAGAAATATCTGAAGTTGTTAAGTGACAACAATTTAATCATTAATAGGAATAACTGGATTAAACTTACAAAACGGGGATACGCAATCTGTGATGAGATAATTGCGAAGTTTTTATGAGCTTATCAGATCTGTAATCTTGTCGATTATAAAATCAGGGTTTTCCTTTTCAAGAACTTCGCGGGACCTGTATCCGTAAGTTACGCTACAGGTTTTTATATTTGCACTTTTTCCACATCTAATGTCCAATTCAGTATCCCCCGCCATTATACTTTCAACAGGAAGAATATTCAGTTCTCTGCATATCATTAAAAGTGGCTCCGGTGAAGGTTTGACAGGTATGCCGATACTTCTTCCCATAACCCGGGAAAAGTATTTTCTCAGATTAAAATGATCTATTATCCTATCAGCCTGGTCTTGTCCTTTTGTAGTTAAAAGAGAAACGTGAATATTGTTGGTCTTTAGATAATAAAGCACATCAGTAACCCCGGGATAAAGATTCGATGTATCAATAAATTCAAAATAGTATGATTTGTAAATATTAATAAAATGCTCCAGGTCAGGAACCGGGATATTCAAGTCATGGAAAATATCTAAAAAGTGATGCCCTATCCTGTTATAGAAATCCTTCTCTGAAAATTGTCCTGGTATGCCCAGGATTTCTAATGTCTTAACAGTAGCTTTAAAAATATTTAAGTATGAGTCTACAAGTGTACCATCCAAATCAAAACATATATGCCTTATATCTTTTAATATTTTTTTTGTCATTATAGTTTTTATTAATTTATTGATTTAAACCTAACAATTGATAGCATATAATAAAAACCTATAGAGAATTAAAAAACCACATAAATATTTTAATTCATATGGCTTTTTTGTAAAAAAAACATTACAATTCAAATAGTAAATAAATCATTTAGACACGTGTTAAACACAGGCCGTGTTTATTGATGTTTAATCGAGGTGGTATACTTAAACTAATAGATTCTCTATTATTTTTTTAGAAATACTAATTTGCTGGGAGGCAAAATGAACAAATTTCGATTTTTATTACCTTTCCTTTTTCTTATAGTTCTTTCAGGAGTTCAAACAAAGAGCTATGCTCAAAGTCAACCTGTACTCTATTTCTGTGAAAAATATGATACGGATGATGGCGAGGTTGGTGTAAGCGACAGATTTACAACCGGTTACTTAACTGTTATGGTTAAAAGTTCCACTGCTTTAGGTTTAAAGAACTGCCATATTCAATTCGATCGGTATAATCAATCATCCGGGAAATTCGACTTCTACAAGAAGTTTGATTATAAAATTGATCGTGATATGAAATATGTGTTTTTTAATAAAAATGAAGACAGCGATTTAAGTTTCGATAAACCCGGATTCTATAGAGTATTTCTTCTTGATAACGATGATAAAACAGTTGCAAGCGCATTAGTTCAGATAATACCAAAAGATTAACTTATGATCTTAGGGCTGTTCATTAAAACAGCCCTAATTCTCTCTTCCTGGTTAATATCCGCGGATTATTAATAAATTGACCACAATAATCATTGGATTTTTGATTGAATCCCAATTTAATAACACGTATTTTTAAATTCTTATTTACCAAAAGATAATGGAGAACAATAATGATTAATAAAATCCAGGAACTTCTTGGAAGTGAAGCTGATACCCTCTTAAAATACAAAGCAAAATTTCCAAAAGAACAACTGCACCTACCGGGACCTGATTTCATAGACAGAATTTTTAGTCAGACTGATAGAAATATTAATGTGTTGAGAAACCTGCAATCGATCTTTTCACATGGAAGATTATCAGGAACAGGATATGTTTCAATTCTTCCTGTAGATCAGGGAATTGAGCATTCAGCCGGTGCTTCCTTTGCTCCAAACCCACAGTATTTTGATCCTGAAAATATTGTGAACCTTGCTATTGAAGGAGGCTGTAATGCTGTTGCCTCCACACTGGGTGTACTGGGCATGTGTTCAAGGAAATATGCTCATAAGATCCCGTTCATTTTAAAAATAAATCATAATGAACTTTTAACTTATCCTAATAAATATGATCAGATTATGTTTGCAGGTGTTGAACAAGCATGGGATATGGGAGCCACAGCTGTTGGTGCAACAATTTATTTCGGTTCAGAGGAAAGCTCAAGACAGATAATCGAAGTAAGTGAAGCCTTTCAGTATGCTCATGAATTAGGATTAGCAACAGTTCTATGGTGCTACCTAAGAAATTCAGAATTTACTCAGAAAGATAAGGACTACCATACTGCTGCTGATTTAACCGGGCAGGCAAATCATCTTGGAGTAACTATCGAAGCAGATATCATCAAGCAGAAACTGCCTGAATGCAATGGCGGGTTTAATGCTATCAAATTTGGTAAGACAAATAAGAAGGTTTATACTGATCTTTCAAGTGATAACCCGATTGATTTAACCAGATACCAGGTAATAAACAATTACATGGGCAGAGCAGGGTTGATAAATAGCGGCGGAGCTTCAGGCTCTAATGATTTTGCAGAAGCAGCTAAAACTGCAGTCATAAATAAAAGAGCCGGGGGTATGGGGTTAATTTCCGGAAGGAAAGCTTTCCAGCGTCCAATGGATGAAGGTATTAAGCTTCTTAATACGATTCAGGATGTTTATCTTAGTAAAGAAATAACTGTAGCCTGATATTCTATTGATATGTTAAAAAAAGGCAGGATCTCATCCTGCCTTTTTTATTATAAATAAAAAACAATTATTGATTTAACAGAAACTCAGCTATTTTCCCAAGATCCTGAACACTAATATTATTGAAAGAAGGCATTATAGCTCCGGGGTATTTTTGTCTAAAAACTTTAAATCTGTCGCCATCCATAAATGATTCCGGATTCCTTAAATAATTTATAAGCTTGTCTTTTGACCAATTCTCTTTAATATCAAGTATTGATGGAGCTTGGTTTGTTCCTGCTAAGTCAATTCCATGGCAGTTAGGACATCCCAGGGAAACAATCATTTCCTTAGGAGAAAATTCCTGCGACTGGTTTGACAATCCCCCCTGCGGAACCGGATTAGTGATCTGTTTTTTCTCTTCACGGGGAGCCCGGGTAAGCCTACCCAGTATGAATAAAAAAATAAATAAACCTAAAAATGCTGCTAACCAGATTTGCGGCTTTGTCATAGTTCTCTTTATTATTAATAATGATGCTTTATATTGATAAACTTATTAAAAAAGTTAACTATTACAAAACAATACTGAAATAGCCTATGTCTTATACTAACAGATTAATAGATGAAAAAAGCCCGTATCTGCTCCAACATGCCCATAACCCTGTAAACTGGTTCCCATGGGGACAGGAGGCATTAGATAAGGCAAAAGAAGAGGATAAACCAATATTTCTATCAATTGGATATTCAACATGCCATTGGTGTCATGTAATGGAGAAAGAGTCTTTTGAAGATGCCGAAACAGCGGACATAATTAATAAGTCATTTGTTGCCATCAAAGTGGATCGGGAAGAACGCCCTGATATTGATAGTATTTATATGTCAGTTTGCCAGATGCTCACAGGAAATGGCGGCTGGCCTTTGACTATAATTATGGCACCCAACAAAAAACCTTTCTTTGCAGGCACTTATTTCCCGAAATATGACAGGTTCGGTAAAAGTGGTCTGCTTACATTGATTCCCAAAATAATAGATCTATGGAATACCAGACGGCAGGAATTGATTGATTCATCGGATGAAATAACAGAAGCTGTCAGAAACTCTTCAAAGACTACACCCGGAGAGGAGTCAGGAGAAGAGATATTTCATAGGGCATTTGAAGATTTCAAAAAAAGGTATGATCCGGAGTTTGGAGGATTTGGTAATGCGCCCAAATTTCCTACCCCCCATAATCTTACTTTTTTATTAAGATACTGGAAAAGATATAATAATAATTATGCTCTTTCTATTGTAGAAAATACTTTGACTAAAATGCGCCATGGCGGTATCTATGATCAGATAGGATTTGGATTCCATCGTTATTCAACGGACAGGAAATGGCTCGTCCCACATTTTGAAAAAATGTTATATGATCAGGCACTTCTCGTCCCTGTTTATATTGAGACATACCAGGTTACAAAAAAAGAACTGTTTCTTGAGACAGCAGAAGAAATACTTAAATATGTTATGAGAGAAATGACTTCGCCAAACGGTGGGTTCTATTCAGCTGAAGATGCAGACAGTGAAGGAGAAGAGGGAAAATTTTATCTATGGACCGAAGGTGAAATAAGAAATTCTTTAAATGAAGATCAGGACTTTGCCATAGACTTATTGAATATCAGAAATAATGGAAATTGGAATGAACCGGTAAGTGATAATAATAATAAAACAAATATTCTTCATTTGAATAAGAATTTGGAGGACATCGCCGGGGAATTAAAATATCCTCTAGGAAAAGTGAAGGAAAAATACATTGGAATATGCGCTTCATTATTTAAACTACGAGAACAAAGGGTGCATCCATTTAAAGATGATAAGATACTAACAGATTGGAACAGTCTGATGATAACAGCTTTTGCAAAAGCTGCTCAGGTTACCGGAAACGAATTATATATTTCTTATGCAAGGACTAGTGCAGATTTTATATCTGAAAATCTAACAGATGGATCGGGAAAATTACTTCATAGATATAAAAACGGAGATTCATCAATTAAAGGCAATATTGACGACTATGCTTTTTATGTTCAGGCGTTACTTGATCTATATGAAACCAATTTCTCCATCAATTATCTGGAAGATGCCAAATACATGCTTGATCTTGCCATACAAGATTTTTGGGATGATAAAACTGGTGGATTTTTCTTTTCAGCCAGGGATAGTAGTGATCTTATAGCTAACCAGAAAGAAATATATGATGGTGCAATTCCTTCAGGAAATTCTGTAATGATACTTAACTTACTAAGAATGTCAAAAATAACAGCCAACATCGATTATGAGGAAAAGGCTGTAAAAATTAACAGAGCATTTTCAACTGTAATTTCCAGATCACCTTCAGCTTTTTCACAGACATTAACCGGTTATGATTTTGCCTTCGGTCCCATCTTTGAAATCGTAATTACTTCAAATGAATATGACCATGATGCCGGTATGTTCATTAATGAAATCAGAAAACATTATCTTCCCTCTAAAATTATTCTTCTTAAAACCTTATCTAATAATTTGCAGAAAATGGCTCCTTATGTTTCAGGTCAAAATCCCATTAAAGGGAGAACGGCTGTATATTTGTGCAGAAATTTTTCCTGTGAATATCCAATAAATGATTATAAAAAAATTGGAGAAGCATTAACTTAATTCTTATTATTGTATTGAATATATAATTCAGATAAATTAATAACTAAAATTTATAATTTTGGCACAAGACAATAAAATCATTCAATCATTGATTGAAAGTTCCCGTAATGGGAACATAAATGCTTTTGAACAGCTATTCAATATGCATGTTGGATTTGTATATGCAATTTCTTTCCGTATTCTTGCTGATTTTGAGGAAGCTAATGAAATCACCTGTAAGATATTTCTAGAAGCCTGGAAAACAATTTCCATGGTGAGAAGAGATTCCCCATTCATATTATGGTTAAAAGCTATTGCAGTTTATACTTCATTACAAAGATTGAGAGAAAAAGTAAAAAGTAAATCGGATACCATTAATTCTAAGCCGAATCGTAAAGGGCTAAGTTTTATTGATCAGGAATTATTATCACTTCCTGAACCTGAGAGAATAGTTTTTGTTTTGAGTGAAATAGAAAGATATAAAAGAGAAGAGATTTCCGATTTTCTGTCAATATCTGAAGAAGAGGTTAATAAACTTCTTGTTAAAGGGAGAGAAATCATTATGGAAACGCTTGTCATAAAATCGCTTGAAGCTCTCGAAAGGACTGTGAAACAGATTCCAGAAACAATAGACCCTCTTGAAAATCTTTATATCAGGTTTATAGACCAGGTATCAAAGATAATTAACCCAGTTAATAATGTTAAATCTGAATCAGAACAAAGTAAAAATAATAAGGGCGAGAATAAAAAATCAAAACAGGACAAAAAACGTTTCTCTCTCAAAGATTTCTTTAAGAAAAAAGAATAGTTTGTTATTTTTTTGGTCTGTAAATATGAGTACTCTGTCCAAAGAAAACTTCAGCCGATTCCATAACTGTTTCTGACAATGTCGGGTGGGGATGGATAGTTAATTTAAGATCAGAAGCATTGGCACCCATTTCTATAGCAAGAACGCCCTCTGCAATTAGTTCTCCAGCTCCTGGACCACAGATACCGACTCCCAGTATCCTTTCAGTTTCAGGATTAATCAGTAATTTAGTCACACCATCGCTCCTTCCAAGAGTGGTTGCACGTCCCGATGCCGCCCAGGGAAACTTAGCAGATACATATTTTATATTATTCTCTTTTGCCTGAATTTCAGTTAATCCAGCCCAAGCAATTTCAGGATCAGTAAATACAACAGCAGGAATTGCCAATGGTTCAAATGCAACTTTATGTCCCGCAATATGTTCTATAGCAGTTCTTCCTTCATGGGATGCTTTATGTGCAAGCATCGGTTCTCCTGCGATATCGCCAATAGCATAAATATCAGGATCGTTAGTCTGCAGCTGCTTATTAACTTCGACCCATCCTCTTTGATTAACCTTTACTTTAGTATTCTCCAGTCCTAACCCCTTCGTTTCAGGACGTCTTCCGATTGACATTAAAACATAATCATAATTAACTTCAGATGTAGTTCCATCCTGCGCCTGAATTTTCACAGATATTGAATTTCCAGATTCTTTCATTCCTACTACTTTTGCATTTAACATAACTTTCTCGAATGCGCTTTCAATCCGTTTAGCTAAATAAATAACAAGATCCCTGTCTGCACCAGGAAGAAGTCCCGGAGTCATTTCCACAACTGATACTTTTGTTCCCAGAGCATTATAAACAGATCCAAGTTCGAGACCAATATATCCTCCACCGATAACCAAAAGACTTTTAGGGATTTCCGGCAGTTCCAATGCGCTTGTAGAATTAAGCAATCTCCTACTATCTATATTTAGTGATGGAATTGACGAAATAACAGAACCAGTAGCTAATATTATTTTATCAAATTTAAGCACCTTATTTTCACCGCTTACCATATCAATTCTAAGTGTCGATGAATTAACAAAGCTGGCAGTACCTTGTATATAATTTATTTTTCTTTGCTTTGAAAGAATACCGAGACCTCCAGTCATTTTACTTACTACTTCATTTTTCCATGCTCTCAGCCTGTCAAGGTTTATCTTTGGTTCTCCAAAATCAATGCCCCAGCCAGATGCCTCTTTAGTTTCATTTATTAATTTAGCAACATGAAGTAATGCCTTAGAAGGAATACATCCTCTGTAAAGGCATACACCGCCGGGATTTTTTTCTTTATCAATTAAAGTGATATCCATTCCAAGATCGGCTGCAAGGAATGCCGCAGCATATCCCCCCGGACCTCCTCCAATAACAGCAATTTTAATTTTATCCATATTATTTTTATATCTATCAGTCAATGAATAATTTGAAAGGTTCCTGAAGTGATTCACATACCCATCTAAGGAAACGGGCAGCATCAGCACCATCGATTATGCGGTGATCATAAGACAAAGAAAGTGGCAGCATATTTCGTGGTTTGAATATCCCTTCCATATATATTGGCTCAAAAGCTCCTCTTGATACACCGAGGATTGCTACTTCAGGGGCATTCACAATAGGCGAAAAATATGTGCCTCCAATACCTCCAAGGTTAGTGATAGTAAAACACCCCCCTTGCATTTCATCAATGCTGATCTTTCTTGTCCTTGCTTTCTCAGCAAGTGTATTTAGTTCAACGGAAATTTCAGTTAAGTTTTTTTTGTCAACATTCTTAATTACAGGTACTATCAATCCATGATCAGTATCGACTGCTACTCCTATATTAAAATAGTTTTTATAAATGATTTCTTTCTTCTCCATATCAATACTTGAATTGAACTGAGGAAATTTATTCAATCCAAATGATATTACCTTAAGAAGAATAGAGGTTACGGTTAATTTGCCTCCTGCTTTTTCAACTTTTAGTCCATAAGATTTCCTGAACATTTCAACCTCAGTAATATCTGCTTTATCAAACTGGGTGACATGGGGAACTGAATTCCACGCATAGCTTAAATGTTCAGCAGTGATAGTTCTGATCTTACTCATGGGTTTTCTTTCTACACCCCCGAACCTTGTAAAATCGGGAAGAGGTTCATGTATGAAACCGAATCCTCCTGCAGGAAGGATTTCTCTCTCCTCATTTATTTTTTTAACATAAGCCTTTACATCATCCATAGATATTCTGCCGGCGGGACCTGAACCGGTGACTTTCCTTATATCGACTCCAAGTTCCCTTGCTATTCTTCTAACAGATGGTGCGGCTGGGGCGGAATTTTTTAAAATAGGCGGTTGATCATCTATTTCGCCGGGTTCAGGTTTCTTCTCTCCGGCTGAAGAACCACCCACAGCTTTAAATTGTTCGGGTTTCTCTTCCATTTCAGTTGAATTAATTTCTTTATTTTCAACTGTGGGTTTCGAAGGAATGGTTTCCCCGGGAACATTGGTTCGTGATTCAACTTTTAATATTATTGCTCCAACCTTAGCTTTATCACCTGGTTTAATATTTATCTCAACAACTTTACCTTCAATAGTAGATGGGACTTCGATAGTAGCCTTATCTGTTTCAATCTCAATAACGCCCTGATCCCTTGTTATATTGTCACCTATTTTCACCAATACATTCAAAACATCAGCCGACTCGATATTTTCGCCCAATTCAGGAAGTTTGAAATCAATAATACTAAGCTCTGAAGTAGAAACAGAGGTCGAATCTCCGGGAATACTTTGTTTTAAACCTCTAGGGGGTTTCGATCCTTTAGATGAATCTGATCCCGTTTCATTTTTGTCTTCTATTGACGCTTTAGAAATTTCAGCATTTGAGGTAAATGTCTTTGTTTGGTCTACCTGGGTAGCAGACGATTCAACTGTGAGGAGAACTGCTCCTACATTTATTTTTTCACCGGCCTTTACCAGAACATCTTTAATAACTCCTTCAACTGTGGAGGGAACTTCAATGGTAGCTTTATCTGTTTCGATCTCAATAACAGTCTGATCCTTTTCAATATTATCCCCTGGCTTTACCAACACCGATATAACATCAGCACTGGTTATATTTTCCCCAAGTTCGGGTAATTTAAATTCATTTGTCATTAAAACAACCTTGTATAGATAAATTCATTATTAAACCCTAAGTATTCATAGGATTTCTTTTATCAGGTATAATATTTAAATCCTTCATAGCTTTTTCCACAACAACGGATTTAATTTTCCCATCTTTCAAAAGGGCGTATAATGCAGCCAGAGCAACATGTTTAGCATCCACTTCAAAGAAATCTCTTAAAGCCATCCTGGAATCACTTCTGCCAAAACCATCCGTACCAAGTGAAGCCAGGGATCGAGGAAACCATTTGGAAATAGAATCCGGTAATGCTTTCACATAATCGGAAGAAGCTACAAAGACTCCCTCTTCATCTTTGAGTATTTTAGATATATAGGGAACCCTGGGTTCTTCGGAGGGATGGAGTAAATTCCATCTTTCAATATCAAGAGCTTCTCTTCTTAATTCTTTATAACTTGTAACACTCCAGACATCCGCAGATACTTTATAATCTTCGAGAATTTCCTGAGCTTTAACTACTTCATTCAGAATTGTACCGCTTCCAAAAAGCTGAGCTCTGCATTTATGATTCTTAAGGGATGATGATTTAAACTTATACATTCCCTTAACAATTCCCTCCTTAACCCCTTCGGGCATAGCAGGCATTTGATAATTTTCATTCATAACAGTTAAATAATAGAACACGCTTTCCTGTTCCTCGTACATTCTTCTGATTCCATCCCTGATAATAACTGCAAGTTCATATGCAAAAGCAGGGTCATATGTAATAATATCCGGAACCGGATAAAGAAGAAGATGACTTTGTCCATCCTGATGCTGGAGTCCCTCTCCATTGAGAGTGGTTCTACCAGCAGTACCACCAAGAAGAAAACCTTTACATCTCATATCCCCTGCGGCCCAAATAAGGTCGCCGATTCTTTGTGGTCCAAACATAGAATAATAAATAAAGAAAGGGATCATATTAATTCCATGAGTAGCATAGGCAGTACCTGCAGCAATAAATGAAGACATTGCGCCTGCTTCAGTTATACCTTCCTCTAAGATTTGTCCATTAGTAGCTTCCTTATAATAGAGGAGGCTATCTTTATCTACAGGTTCATAAAGTTGACCCACATGGGAATAAATTCCTACCTGCCTAAACATTGCCTCGAGACCAAATGTCCTGGCTTCATCGGGAATTATTGGGACGATTAACTTTCCAATCTCTTTATCCTTCAGCAGTTTTGCAAGAATTCTGACAAAAACCATGGTTGTCGATACTTCCCTATTCTCGCTGCTTTTATAGAACTCCTCGAATATTTCTTCAGGAGGAGTTTTGATAGGACGGGCAATTATTTTGCGGGAAGGGACATAACCGCCGAGCTTATTCCTTCTTTCTTTCAGGTATTTCATTTCATGGCTATCTTCTGCAGGTTTATAGAATGGGGCCTGGGAAACTTCTTCATCAGAAATGGGTATTCCAAAACGGGTCCGGAATTCTGCCAGCTCATCTTCGTTTAGTTTCTTTTGTTGGTGGGTTATATTTTTGCCTTCTCCGCTTTCCCCGAGCCCATATCCTTTAATTGTTTTAGCAAGAATGACAGTAGGCTGCCCTTCATGAGTAACAGCAGATTTATAAGCAGCATATACTTTTTCGGGATCGTGCCCTCCCCTTTTCATTTTTCTTAATTGTTCATCAGTAAAATTCTTAACCATTTCGAGAAGATCTTCATTGGCACCAAAAAAATGTTCGCGCACATATTTACCTGTTTCAACAGAATATTTCTGATACTGTCCATCAACAACTTCCCCCATTCTTTTGACAAGTTTACCATCCGTATCTTTATCGAGCAGAGGATCCCAATCACTTCCCCAGATAACTTTAATAACATTCCAACCTGCACCACGGAAGATAGCTTCGAGTTCCTGGATTATTTTTCCATTTCCGCGGACAGGTCCATCTAATCTTTGAAGATTGCAGTTAATAACAAAAATCAAGTTGTCAAGTTTTTCACGGGAAGCCAGAGTAATTGCACCCAATGCTTCAGGTTCATCAGTTTCACCATCTCCCAGGAAAGCCCAGACTTTACTGCCATTTTTCTTTTTGAGTCCACGATCTTCGAGATAACGGTTAAACCTAGCCTGGTAAATTGCCATAATAGGTCCAAGTCCCATAGAAACAGTAGGGAACTCCCAAAAATCGGGCATAAGCCATGGGTGAGGGTAAGATGAGAGTCCCCCTTCCGGATTCAGTTCTCTTCTAAAATTTTCAAGTTGCTGCTGAGATAATCTACCTTCAAGGAAAGCTCTGGCATATATCCCAGGAGAAGCATGACCCTGGAAATATATCTGGTCACCATCATAATCCTCACCTTTTCCCCGGAAAAAGTGATTAAATCCTATTTCATAAAGAGTTGCAGCGGAGGCATAAGTTGAAATATGACCTCCTATACCATTTTCATGTTTATTTGCCCTAACAACCATAGCCATTGCGTTCCATCGGATAAGACTTTTAATCCTTCTCTCGATCTCCCTGTCCCCAGGAAACGGAGGTTGCTCTTCACGGGGTATTGTATTTATATATGGAGTATTGGCTGTAAAAGGGATACTAATTCCCGCTTTATGAGCTCTAATCTGGAGCTGTTGGAGGATTTCCTTAACCCTTTCGGGACCTCCATGCTCAAACACATAATCGAGCGAATAAAGCCATTCTTTAGTTTCTAATTCATTTATTTCTAAGTTATTATCTTTGCTCATATACCAAACTTCCTTTAATCCTAATGTAGTTCAAATGCAGACGTTAAGGTAAATATTGAACTAATAACTTAAGAGATTTGTTGTTTATATACAAGAAAATGAATGATTTAGGAGATATAGAAATGAGCCAGCGTACAATCCAGGGTTTATAATAAAAGAATTTTATTACCCGATTATAATTATTATTTTTCCGTATTAATTATAAAATAGAATTTAATTTATTATGTCGAAACAAGCGGAAAACAATACTTCTGTTAAATTAAAGAACCAGAGACCATTTTTTTCAAATCAGGTATATATAATTGCCGGAGTAGTGATATTAGCTGTAATTTTATACCTGATTATTAACCCATTTTCAACGAAAGAGAGTACAGATACAGAGTATATGTTTAAAAAAGACGGCGAGTTAACTTTTACAGATTCATTGAATAATTTTAAAACAAAGATAGATATACAAATAGCGAACAGTGATTTTGACAGGGAGTTAGGCCTTATGTTCAGGAAGCAGATGGATGAAAACAGAGGAATGCTTTTTATCTTTCCAACTGAAGAAAGGCAGTCATTCTGGATGAGAAACACATTTATATCTCTCGATATGCTATTTGTGAATGCATCCAATAAAATTGTAACTATTCATAGAAACACACAAACATTATCCGATCAATCTTATCCTTCAACGGCACCGGCAAAATATGTAATAGAAGTAAACGGAGGATATTGTTCGAAGCACAATATTAACGAAGGTGATAAAATAAATTTCAAAGAGCTAACACAAAAGTGATCTTTTCTTTAGCTGCCGTACAATTCCAATTCAACCAGCTCACATAAAATATGTCCGACTGTAATATGTCCTTCCTGAATTCTTTGAACATTGGATGAAGGAATAATAATAGGCAGATCAACTTCTGATTTTAATTTTCCACCATCACCACCAAGTAAACCTACAACTTGCAGACCTATTTCATGAGCCATTTTAACAGCTTTAATAATATTTGGAGAATTTCCACTCGTTGAAATTGCAATTAAAACGTCTCCTTTATTGCCTAAACCCTGGACACTTCTGGCGAACACATTTTCGAACCCTATATCATTCCCGCCGGCTGTCAGGTTGGACGAATCGGTAGTTAATGCTATTGCGCTTAGAGGAGGTCGTATTATTTTATGATTCAGCCTTACCATAAATTCAGTTGCAATATGTTGGCAGTCAGCAGCACTGCCTCCATTTCCGCAAAGCAGTAATTTATTTCCTTTTTTAAATATACCGGAAAGAAGATCAACTGATTTCAGAATAGAATCGAGACAAAAATCTTTCATTTTTAATTTAGTCTCTGAACTTTCAATCAGAGAATCAACAGCAAATTTCTTTTTATCCAAGATATATCCAGATTATTGTATATAACAAATTAAATTTTACTTTACTAAATATCTTTTAGCTAAATAGATCGCACAGATTGTTTTAGCATCAATTATTTCACCGTTAAATATTTTTCCTTCGATCTCTTCCAGGGTAAAAAAGTGATTTTCCATTCCATACTCTCCATCCTGATGATTCTTGCTGCCTTGTTTAAGATCGGTGGCAAGGTAAAGATACAATCGTTCATCACAGAAACCCGGTGTTGAAACAATCTCACCAAGTTTAACTAAATCCTCCGATGTGAAGCCTGTCTCCTCCTCAAGTTCCCTCTTAGCGCAATTTATAGGTTCTTCCGGATAATCCAGCTTACCCGCAGGGAGTTCAAATATAATATCCTTTAATGGGTAACGGTATTGGGAAACCAAGATAATCTTTCCATCTTTTACTGCAACAACAGCAGCTCCGCCAGGATGAGCAGCAACCTCCCGATAGCCAATTGTTCCATTGTCATATTGGATTTCGTCAACCCTCAGATCGATGATACGACCTGTATAAATGTCTTTGCTCTTTATAAGTTTAAAGTTAGTCAGCTCTATACCCTTCTTCATAATATGGCACCAGTTCTTTTCCAAGAAATTTAAGTAAAATAGTCATTACACCCAGTTCATCAAGCAATCCAAAAAACCTGGTAAATTTGGGAATTTTATCAATTGGGGTTACAAAATAAATCAAAGCAGCAGCGATAACAACTTTCTTTTGCCATGAAACATTAGGGTCGTCCATATATCTATAAAGAGCAAGAAGATCTCTGGCAAAGGATACTTTCTTACCGGATTTTTCCAACCTGGACCATATATTTTCCTCAACAAACAATATTTTATCTTTATCTTCCTTAATACTTCCGAAATCAAGTTCAGTAAATTCATCTAAGTCAATATCGTCGTCTTTCATAAAAACTCCTATTTTTTATGTTTCCCGAACCAATCGAAAACTGTATTCCACCACAATCTTGAGTTCTGGGGTTTAGTTACAAAATGAAATTCGTCTGGAAAATAAAGAAATTTACTTTCAACACCGAGCATCTGTAAGGATGTGAAGAGCTGGAATGCCTGTTCTTCGGGGACTCTAAAATCTCTGCCTCCCTGAACAACGAGCATTGGAGTTTTAGCATTCTGAATATATCTGTGAGGGGACCATTTCTCATATAATTTTCTATTCTGCCATGGAGCGCCCTTAAATTCCCATAAAGGGAACCACAATTCCTCAGTTGTACCGAACTCACTTTCGGTATTAAAAACTCCATCATGACTTACAACTGCATTAAATCTTGTTGTATGCCCTTCCATCCAGTTTTCCATATAACCTCCATAAGAAGCACCGGCAGAAAACTGGTTCATTTCATCTATGAATTTGAAATTCTTTATGGCATAATCAAAAGTATTCATTAAATCTATATATGGTTTGCCTCCCCAATCACCGGAAATCTCATCTGTAAATTTTTGTCCATATCCGGTACTGCCTCTTGGATTAGGAGATACGACAACATATCCTTTCGAAGCGAACAGCTGCTCATTCCAGCGGAAATGGAAATCGTCATCCCAATGCCCCTGAGGACCGCCATGAATTAAAAATATGACAGGATATTTTTTAGAAGGATCAAAGAAAGGAGGCTTGATAATAATGGATTGAATTTTAGTTTTGCCAGCTCCCTCACACCAGAAGGTTTCAATAGGATTCATTTCGATATTGGCAAGAAGATCTGCGTTTAAGTGAGTTAATTGTTTAATATCGGAACCATCATTATTCATTGAGAATATTTCATAAGGTAGATTTGTTCTCTGCTGCTTAAAATAAATTAATTTTCCGTCAGGAGACACAGAAAGTTCACTATTTACATGTTCTTTCAATAAAAGTTTGATATTCCCTGATGCCAAATCAAGTTTGTAAACAGAAGAATAAATTTCATTTTCAGAAACAAAATAGATTGTTTTACTGTCCGGAGACCAGGTAAATTCATCGACAGAGAGAAAAAATTTATCAGTTAAATTATTACCTGATCCAGAAGCCCGGTTATAAAGAATGATATCCTTCTTGTCTGCTTCAAAACCGGCACGTTTCATTGAAAGGTATGCAAGATATTTTCCATCCGGAGAATAGCGGGGATTAAAATCGTTCCCTTTGCTTTCAGATATTTTTTTTAAGGGGGAAGCGCTGCTGCCAGATACATCAGATAAATTAGTTGTGAACACATCATTGTCTGTACTATTTGCGACAACTTTTGATCTGTTCATGGTTAAAACTATTTCTGAATTATCAGGTGAAATTGAGTACTCGTTTGAACTGCCAAGATCAATAGGAGGGACATCGTTCATATTATTAAGGGTCAAATCAATAAAGTTTTTCTTATCCATATTGAAAAGAAATAAATGGCTGCGCTTTTCCCCTCTCCATTCATTCCAGAATCTATACATAAGTTCAGTGATAATTTTTGCTTTTACTTTGCTTTTTTCTTTTTCATCATCCTTCGATTTATTGCAATCCTGATCGGTACAATCCGGGTAAACAGTTGAGACAAAAAGTATATTCTTCCCATCCGGAGACCATCTATAACCTGAAGCTTCAGAATAGATATAAGTTATTTTTTCTTCACCGGTTCCATCCAGGCTGCATGTCCAGATCTGACCATCTCGAACAAATGAGATTTTTTTACCATCGGGGGTAAATGCCGGTTCAGTTTCATTTGTTTTGGAATCATTAAAGAGCCGCAGATTGCTACCATCTGTGCCAAAAGTATAGATTTTAGTAATACCTTTATTATCATCCATACTATAGGAAGTCGATTCAAATACGATCATTTTTCCATCGGGAGAAACATTAAAAGAACCTACTCTTTTGATATTCCAGAGATCTTCTACAGTAAGAGGTCTTTTATTCTGGGGCACTATAAAGAATGGAAAAAGGAGTAAAGCAAATAACAGGGATTTCATAATACCTCGATAATTCCAAAAAGTAAAATTAGCAGAACTTGCTTAGAAAGGCAATTGAGGATGGATATTGAGGATGGGTTTTTTAATTCAGCATAGTTTAAGTACATTTATGCCCTTAAACTCAAACAAAAAGAAGAATATTGGATAAGAACAGATTTATATTCCTACCCGGTTCCGGATTCCAAATAATGAAATTTCTTGAAGGAACTATTATTGAAGGAAAGGAAGTTTTAGTAATAGGTTCTAACTCTGAAGAAATAGCTCATATCTTTATTGAAAATAAGGCCGGAAGAGTAATTATTATAGTAGATGACAATGATTCGCTGCTGAAGTCAAGATTTTTATTATCGGGAAATAAAGCAATTTCAGTACGGATGATGGAATTTACGAATACAGATTTCAGGGACTCATCTTTTGATATAGTATACGCGCAAGCTTCTATTTCAAATCTTGAGAGGAAAAAGATATTAAAAGAAATTAAACGGATATTAAAACCAGAAGGGATAATTTGTGCCGGAGAAATAGTAAACCTTGAAAAGGAAATCCCTACATTTATAAAGAATTTAAGAGACAACTCAGGGATAGATGCACAGTGGACAGGGGACCTAAATGAAATTTATATTAAAGAAGGTTTTGATATAATTTCTGAAGAAGATCTTTCGCACAGACTACAAAATTTCTATAGGGAAAACAGTGCCTTACTAAAAGATAACAGGGGGGACCTAACGGAACAGGAAAAGAGCTACTATAAAACGATATTAAAAAAAATGAGCCATGAATCGAATGCCTACCTTGATTTGGGAGGATTCAAATTTATGGGATTTAAAATGATTACAGGAAAAAAGAGGCTTCAATGAAAAAAGGGGATATAATAGAATTAAAAATAGACAGGTATGCATTTGAGGGGAAAGGAATAGCGAGGATTGATAAGAGTCTTATTGTTCCGGGTACAAAAAAAGATGAGGGTAAACCTAATAACTATGTTGTATTTGCCGACGGCTCATATCCCGGGGATACGGTAAAAACAATGCTTCTTAAAATAAAAAATTCGTATGCCGAATCTAAAGTAGTGGAAGTGTTAACTCCATCCCCATACAGAATACCAGCTAAATGCAGATACTTTGGACTCTGCGGAGGGTGCAAGCAGCAAAACCTTGATTATGAAATACAACTGAAATTCAAGCAGCAGCAGGTGGAAGAGATATTTCAAAAGATGGGAGGGTTCAGAGATTTTGAGATAGAACCTATTATACCTTCGGAGAAAGTTTTTTATTACAGGAACAAGATGGAATTTTCCTTTTCTGACAAGAGGTGGCTGAAGAAGGAAGAGCTGGCAGACGAAAAGATTATTGATAAGAACTTCGCATTAGGACTTCATATACCAAATATTTATGATAAAGTTTTAGATATTGAGGAATGTTTCCTGCAGTCGAAAGCGAGCAATCAGATAATGAATTTTACAAGAGAGTTTTTTAAGAAAAAAAATACTCCAATATATTCAACAAAAACACATGAAGGATATTTAAGGAACCTTGTAATTAAGCAATCGCACCATACAGATGATTTGATGGTAAATCTTGTAACAGCATCGGAAGATGATGATCTTATGGTAGAATATACAGCTGACTTATTGAAAGAAGTCCCAGCAGTTACAACAGTAATTAATAATATCAACAAAAAGCTGGCTTCCGTAGCGACCGGAGATTATGAGAAGGTATTTCACGGAACCGGATACATTTATGATTCAATAGGCGATTACAAATTCAGGGTAAGCGCGAATTCATTTTTCCAGACAAACTCGCTCCAGGCTGAAAAACTTTACGCAACAGCACTTGAATTTGCGCAATTATCAGGGGATGAAGTTATATATGATCTTTATTCAGGAGCAGGGACTATCACAATTTTCATGTCGGGAAGGGCAAAACAGGTATTTGCATTTGAATCAATAGAGGCAGCGATAATGGATGCAGCGGAGAATGCAAATCTGAATAAAATAAAGAACGTTAATTTTATTCAAGCTGATCTTTATAAATCATTTCTTCCTATTGTGAAGAAGGATGAAATTCCTAAACCTGATGTAATGATTATCGATCCGCCGAGGAGTGGAATGCATCCGATAACTATTCAGGATACAATAGAATTATCGCCTAAAAAGATTGTTTATGTAAGCTGCAATCCAGGAACGCAGGTCAGAGATATCAAATTTTTAGCAGATGCCGGATATATATTAAAGAAAATCAGACCAGTAGATATGTTTCCCCATACCTATCATATTGAAAACGTTGCATTGCTTGAACGGCAATAGAAGAGGGGTTATTGTCTTAAAATAGAGTGAAATTATTTAGACCGATTGTTTACAATCAAAACGAACTCACCTTTCAGGTTATTCTTTTCGGCTGTATTAAGGACACTAACGGCAGTGCCCCTGTGAAATTTTTCATTTCCCATAGTAAGCTGATAGGCTAAGACAACAGGAGTATTATTTCCAAGTATTTTTGCTACATCAGTCAGGAGAGATTTT
>JARLHD010000110.1 GCA_031292435.1 Ignavibacteriaceae bacterium | reverse complement strand
GTTGATTTGTCCAGGACAGCCCATTTCTGATTCTGTTTATCGGACTCTCTATCATTGAGTAACATTGCTACATTGTTTTCTAATTCACTGATACGTTTGTTTTTAGCACCGAACATTTTTACCTCTACTTGTTTTTGTTTAAGAAATATTTTTTATAGAAACTAAGGAACAGTACCAGGTTCACTCTCGACATTGGAGTGAACACTGTCTGCTTAAATGGATTAAAGAACTTCACTATTGATTTTTGATTTTAGAAATACCGAACCTGAAATTAGAAGGATAGTAGATCCTCTTTAATTCCTTACCACACTTAGGACATACTGTCAAGGCATCAGCTTTGATTGATTGCATTGCCTCGAACTTGAACTTGCACTCTTTGTTCTGACATTTGTAACCGTAGGTTGGCATTAGAGAACCTCTTTTGTTATTGATTCGGATTGTGTATTAAGATTCGCGCTGGAGATAAGATTCTCACCTGGACCATCAGGGGGAGTATTAGTTAGGTCAGCACTTAATGGTAGTCATGCTTTTTTCAATTCATCAAAAGCCTTTACCTGTGCAATAGTTTCTTTAGGTTTAGGAACCAGCAGAGACATATCAGTTTTTAATTTGTTCAGTTCATCCTGTAACTGTTGAACCAGTCCAGCTTTCTTATTGAGAACTTCTGAGGCTGTAGCTAATGAGAACTTATCTCCTTCATCAACAAGGATGAATCCCTCTGCATATAGAGCTTCTGCTAATTCATTTATCTCGGTATTGCCCAGGACATAACCGAATGATTTTTTAAGAATGTTTAAGTAAGTGATAATTATATTTTCCACGTTTCTCCTATAGATTAAATTGATCCATGAATTCAGCTATATCATACTGTTCATAGGACACTTTGTTTTTATTTATTTCTGCTTGTAACTTTTCCAGATCCTTTTCAAAAGAGGTATTCTTTGATACCTTCCATTTCTTTGTAATCCCCAGGTATAGATATTCGCCTTTAGGGTAAGTCTTGATAAGTTCCATAACTCTGTTAGCAAACCCATCTGTCCAATCGGCACCTTGAAATACGACTGTTGTATAAACTGCATCATTAGTTAATATCATTTACAATCACTCCGATATCATTGGTGAGTGAATTATCATCCAGTAAACACTGGAGTAGAGTCAGGTAAGTAATAGAATCAACTATCCTTCCCCTCAATCCTTCTGTCTTATCTACAGGGACACAAGGATTGATTTTAATAGCATTGTTGATACTATCAATGTGCTTGTTGAAATAGACTGCCCATATCTGGAAAGGACTCAATCCCAATCTCTCTGCATTGCGTTTGAAATTAGCAAGTGAATCCTGTGTACCAGCATAGGCTAAACCCTTAGTGTTAAGTAGTCCTATTGACTCCTCGAATAACTGTCTTGCAATATGTTCTCTTTCACTAAGTAGCATCAATTAAACTCCAGGTGTATTTGATTTGATAGTTTCTTTTTCACCGATAACGATTTTAGTATCCTTTGCAGGACCAGCTTTAGTTACATTCTTTTCTGACTTCAATAAGCTGATTGTAGTAGCTACATCTTTCGCTATCTGGGCCAGTAATGCATTGTAACTCATGTTATTTTCCATATCCATTTTCTCTATTGCGAGATTAAGAATCTTGTTCAGTTTCTCTAACAATTTGTTTTGCTCCTTCTATTGTTTGCTGTTTAGTCAATTTGAAATTCTTGACTACATCACCGATCTCTTTAGTTACGTTCTCAGTAATCTTATTAGTTTCAGTGACCTTTGGTGCTTCCATTGCCAACCACTTACCAGCAATTTCAAGTAGTTTCGCACCACCTTTTAAGTCCTTAGTATCAATAGCCATATCAATCATTTTCTTAGCTGACTCAGCTATATAAGTCTGGGTTAACCCCTTGTCTGCTAATATTACATCTACCTCTGCCATGATGAGTCCCTTTATCGTTTGATTCTTTACAAACCTTCTGCCTGTTGCCTCTGGAATAAGATGGTCAGGTCTGTATAGTTTACCAATCTTAGCATAGTCCACTCCACCATTTAACATCATCTGAGCTACTACATAAGCAATGAATTTAATCTTCTTGTTCTTGGCTAATCTCTTATCCCATTTGGCTGGTTTAATAGCTTCAAAGGAATTGTTTTTGAAATTATCCTCGAATACTATTGTGGTATTTTTCTTTATGAAGTTAGAACCATAGCTGAGTCTTACATGGATATTTCTTCTGTTAGTACCCCTGCGAACTTTGTATGATCTAACTGAAAGAACTTCACCGATAATACCATCATCTCCCATTGCCCATTTGCTTTTATTCTCTGGAGTCAATTCCTTCCAGTAAACAAATTCCTCAGTGAACAATCCCATCTCTACATCATCCTGATTGTAGACATAGACCTCTTTGAAGTCTTTGGATCTTCCGATATGTCGGGTAATAACTATCATTTTATAATTTTAAGGTCCTTATCAATTTTACCAGACATATAAGCTCTCTTAATTGTCTTTTCCACCGCTCTCTTAACTGGCATAGGGAGTCCAAACTCTGTCTTGACCATAGCAGTAAGTTTCTTTTTAAGTGATTTGGCTCGTTTACCGTTCATTGAGATTCCTTCTGGGATAATTGAAACCGTCTATGGTTCATTAGGTTGGTCAATTCTTCTTCCTGGATCCTATCCTCTTCTTTTATGAGTTCAATAGTTCCAGATGAGAAGGTGATTTCAGTTCTGCCGAGGTACAGAACGATTAGAATAAAGGCTAAAACTATTATATGAAACCTCTTATGACTATTAGTTAATAAATATCTTTAATTTCTATTGACAATCTACCACCCAGGTAGTATCTTTGTCAAGTAAAACATTAAGTAACACTCATTAAACCTTTATAAAACAAGAGATTAAACCCTCATAAAACATTAATTTACAAGGAGTTAAGTATGCTGAAAATAGTTCAAAGTATTTTCCTGGCAATGGTCTTTTTGCCCATAATTGTCATTCTCTGGAGAAGATTCTTAGTAACTGAGGAGCCATTTGTAGAACGTGCTCCAGTCCTGAAACCTATCATTACAGATTCAGATGTGACTATCAGAAGGGATTACCATAAAAGGATGGGAGAATCTTTGTTCAATCATTCTGGATTCAACAGGGAGCATTTGTTGGAATCTGACAAGGAATTAAAGAAGAAGTATGGTATTGAGAAGTGGATGTTCATGTTAGACAGGAGTGCTACATGATATTACTAATCTTAACAGCACTTGTAACATTCGGTGGATGGATATTCTGGAACTGGAAGATCAACAAAACCTTTGGGAGTATTAGCCACGACCAAGATGTAGCTGAGACTTATAGTTCCATTGTCCAGGATGCAGATCTGTTCACTAAGGACCTGGATGAGTTCTGGAAACATATAACTGAGATTGATAAAGCTGTTCCAGGTAAGACATTATTCATAAACCCTGCTGATCGACAGACTACAGGATTCTTACCCCATATAAAAACAAGTAACCTAATACCTAAAGGTATTGGCTATTTAATTAACGATAAATATCTACATGGAATCCAGCCTACTCAAATTATAATGGATGATCCCGATAGATGGCTTGATGGCCCAGATACAATACCAGAGATAATAGGATCTCCTTATACAAAGCAATATGGTGAAACGAAAAGAGAGACTACTGGTAGAGAGTATTATGCTGAGATGCTAAAGAAAAGAACTGAGGAGTTAAGGGAATTGAGACATAGGAAGGTGAAGGAATATGGTATGTATAGAGTAAGGATATTAGCTAACTGTCTGATGAACAGTTGTAAGGTTAAGTGGTTATTAAAGTCTACTGGTGAGGTTGAACCATTATACTGTTTACCCCAGGTTACAGCATGATGGTAGTAGATAATAAGTGAGAAGGGTGAATGTATAAAAAATTTATAAAATTATTCTGGAAGTTGAAAAATATTTCTATAGTAGGAGTGCGACTTAATATGCATAAACAGCACCCCCTCGACTTAGTCCCATACCCTTCTAAAAAGGTTACAAAACGATCTCATTTCTGTTATAAAGGCAGACCTATCTGATCAGACTAAGTCTCAGTGTTGCACCCCTAAGACTGAGCTACAGAAATACAGTATGTAGTTTAATTTATTATAGGAGTTATCATTATGGCACAGTTATTAAGAGCTTCATTCAATGCTAAGGGTAAGATTATTGGTAATGAAAAGGTAGAGAAATTCTCACTTGCTGAGAAGAATGATACTGTATTCATGTCCAAATCTGAAATCGAAGATGTTAGCTTTCTTAGTAAAGTTAATGTTGTATTAGCAAAGAATGGTTTGACTGTTGTTACTAACAAAGCAGTTGAATGTAAAGGTGGTAATTACAGAACCTTCATTGGTGCTGTTGATTATGTTCCCTTTGCTACTGCTGTTGAGTAATAAGGAATAGTTGATAGGGATTGACCGAAAGGTTAGTCCCTACTCACTTAAATCCTTTACCCTTTACAATATGCCTGTTTGATATATATATAATAAAAACATAACACTCCCTGTAGTGTCACTAATAAGCAATTAAAGTAATTAACACAATATAATGGAGTTATCAATGAGTTCTAAAACCACTTTTGACAGAGATATTACAATCAAATCAAAGATTGAATATATCAGAGTTCGTGCTATCCTGGAGAGAAAGGGATTCACTAAAATACATAATGCTACTGGTCATATCATGCTCAGGCATGAGACATTTAATAATCGACTTGTAACATTATTCAGAAGATTCTAAACAGTTACTAAACATTTATCGTAATACAATATTATATAACATAGGAGTTATAAATGAACATATTCAATTCAGCAAAATCGTTGTTCAATAGAGTTTCCACTAAGGTTAAATCTACCTTCAATGCTAATAAACAGGAAGTAAAAATATCTACTACAGCAGATGGTATTCGGATAAAAGAATACGTTGCTCATCATAGTAGTCCTGGTAGATGGATATTGGCTAAAGTATGGAGAAGTAATAGACCAGCATGGTTCAAACAACTTGGATTCAATTCCAAGATTGATGCAATTAAAGTACATGGTTCATTAACACCGATACAACCATTCGGTAATTTCAGAAGCATTAAACCTTTATATGGTTCTAATGCCTGGTTGAGAGCTAAGAATCCTAAATACAAATTAGTAGCATAAAGCTATTATACTCTGGAAGGTAGTTCAACTGGTTGAACAGAGGTGAAGGGAGTTCGTACACTACTCCCCTATCCCCAGGTAGCAGGTTCGAGTCCTGTCCTTCCAGCTAATCCATTCTTATTTCTATTACCCATTATCACTATTCCCTTCGCTTTCGGCTTCGCCACGCTCGGGAATTTATCTCATGGAGTCAATTACTATGGTTAATTTTTATTCCTGGAATGATGTATTCATGTTTGGGAAGCATTATGGTCTTACTGTTAGACAAATCTTTCATTCTAATCCTGAGTATCTCAACTGGTCAGTAGGTCATGGTGTAATATCCTTGCCTGATGAAATATGTGACCTTATCCTGGAAGTATTATTTAATAAGGGATTTTATAAAAGGAAGTCTACAGTGAAGAAACGCAACAAACAAATTAAGCCTACTTATAAACGGTCTTACCTAAGATGGTAATAGTCATTAGATATTGATTCTAATACTATAGTTACCGTTACGTCATGGTAATCACGAAATACAATTTACTTGCCGAGGATTAGCTTCGTGTCATTGTATTCTCACCTGGTGCCTTGATATCCTGAATTACTTTCAACTATTACACGAGGGGATTTATTGAAATCAATATACACTCTCGAAATCTATCCTGTCAAATTAATTTATCAATTATCTCTGGAG
>JARLHD010000011.1 GCA_031292435.1 Ignavibacteriaceae bacterium | reverse complement strand
CGCTGCTAAAAGCAGTTCCTTTTCTATCCTTTCCTTTTCAAGTGATTGTTTAAGCAGATACTCATTTTCAATTGCAGTTTGTACCTGCCTTGTAATTGCCTGTAAAAGCAAATTATCTAATTCGTTAAAATTGGTTGCTCCTTTGCGTGTCTCTTTTTCTGAAAGAACAAAATGATATGTTCTTTTATTAAAGTTAAATGATGATTCTATTCTGAACGGGCTGGTCAATATTTTCTCTGCAGCTATTCCATTCGGAAATACAATTAGCCTCTCTTCAATGCCGCCTTCAGCATTGTCTATTCTAATTAATGCAGAAGAAGCATTGGTCAATGAGGCAATCTTTTCAAGTGCAGTCTCAAACAGTAATTCATACTTATCCATTCTGGAAATTTCAATTCCTGCATCAATCAAATTATTTAGCTGCATTACCTTTTCATTTAACTCAAATATTAATTTCTTCTCCTTCTTATGATTCGTAAATGATTCATAAGCACTCGAAAAAACCTGCAAAAGTATCTGGAGTGTTATTTTATCATAATCTGTAAACTTGCTTCCATCAAGTTTATTCCCCAGTAAAATTCCCAAATATGATGAGTCCGCCAAAGGGAATGCTATAACAACACTATATTTATTGTTCTCATAATTAATAACTGTCTCATTATCCTCATTATCAAGTAATGCAATATCCTCTCCTTCCGCCTTATCATTTGGTATAATCATTTTCCAGGGAGAATTAGATAATTCTTTGTGTAAAAAATGTATATTGGTAATAATGAAATTGGCTCTTAATAAATGCCGGAAGTTCTTTATTATATCTTCAAATGTTTCTGATTTGGTAAGTATCTTAAATCCTTCCTGGAAGGAGTGGGCTTGCAATGAAAGTCTTTCTACTAAATGATCTTGTTCCATCTGCTATGCTAAAACTTTAAGTGCCGAGTCAAGTGAATCCGCAGTCTGCGCAAATTGGAAAAGACCCATTATTTTAAATGTCTTATCAATCGAGGGATCAAGATTCAGAAATATAATCTTTCCATTCTTTTCGGTTAACAATTCTATAACCTCAAGCAGGTAGGATATTCCAATAGAATTGATAACTTTTGATTTTGCCAGATCAAAAATAGCATTCTTTATTTCACCATCTGAATTATTGGAAAAAAGCAATGAAATTTTTTCACCTGCAACATTGTTAATATACCCCTCGGTTCTTATAACTAACGTATCTCCGATTATTTCAGTCTGAAGCGTAAATTCATCACTCATAATTATCTCCAGCTAAGTTAATTTCTTTACTATGGAAATCTTTGTCCCCGTCGGCCCTGATTCAATTCTTAAATCATCCGAAAGGGATTTCATCAGCTTGATTCCCCAACCCCGTTTATTCTTACCCCCTATTTTTTTTAGTATATCAGGTTCTTCCACTTCATCAGGATTAAAACCTTTTCCAAAATCAGTTACTAAAATTGTTAATTCGTCTTTAGTCATTTTAAATTCAATATTAACAATTGGATTCCCTGTGCCCGAATGTTCAAATCCATTTATTATAGCCTCAGTAACAACAATTTTTGCTTCCCCGATTTTATCATCGGTAATTCCAAGATATCGACCAAGCCTCTCCAACCCTTCTATGGCAACAAGCTCTATATCCGGAATCTTTGGCAATGTGATTTTTAGATTAAAATTGGAATCCATAATGTAGATTATAAATATTAGTTATAATGTCATTTTCTTCTTTTTGGAATTTAACACTTTTTTATAATTAGTCAAATATATTATTACAATTAGAATTATTTCACCTTTATAACAACTAATGTTATATCATCAGCCTGGATTTTATCTTGCATCCACTCATCGCCCGATCTAATAAGTTTTTCAATAATTACATCAGGAGTATTTCCCGCAATTTCGTTAAAGTGGTTTTTTACTCTTGAATAATCAAACATTTCATCATTATTATTCATTTGTTCCGGTAGACCATCGGTAATTAATAATAATACATCACCTCTGTTTAATTCTTTTTCCACCATTTTATAGGAACCTTTCTTCATTGCCCCCAAAGGCATCCCTTGAACTAATATTTCCTCAACTTCATTTGTCTTACCGTTATAATAATAAACCGGGGGCATTCCGGCGCTTGATAATTCCAGTCTACATTCTTTAATTCTAAGAAAACTAAATGACATTAGTATTCTTCCTAAATTAACTTCCTTAATCATGGCAGAACAGGAATTCATAAATTCCAATAACTCAAGCTTACTCGCATTAGAAGTAAAGAATCCTTTCATCAATGTAACCATTGTGCCGGCTTGCAAACCGTGCCCTGTAGCATCTCCAAATCCAATATTTAATAATCCTCCATCCTGAACAATAAAATCATAATAATCTCCTCCAACCTCTGTCGCAGTCCTCATAAATGCGGATATTTCCAGGTTTGGTAGTTTCGGCAGTACCTTTGGAAGCATTGATAATTGAAGCTGCCTTGCTTCTTCAAGTTCCTTTGTCTTACGTTCATTCTCTGCCATTATCGCACGTTTCTCAGCTTCGGTAGCTTTCAGTTGCAGTTCATTTTCTCTTATCCTGGCTTTTTGTTCCCTCCTGTTTAACTCAGACCTCCTGACAACATATAAAAACCCTGCAAAGAATATTATATAAAATGAATACGCAATATTAGTTTTCCACCAGGG
>JARLHD010000109.1 GCA_031292435.1 Ignavibacteriaceae bacterium | reverse complement strand
GGAGCAAGTTCAAAGTATTTCAGAGGGAGATCCAATTGTTTATACACGCCTTCCATAAATATTGCCCAGATAGGACCTGCAGCTTTTGCTCCCTGTCCATACCAGTTAGTAAACTTAACCCTGTGATCATCAAAACCTACCCAGCATCCGGCGACCAACTGAGGCGTATATCCAACAAACCATGCATCGGAGAAATTTTGTGTGGTACCTGTTTTACCAGCTGCAGGACGATGGAACCATTTTCTTAATCCAGCTCCAGTTCCGAAATTAACTACTCCCTGAAGCATATCTGTAATTACGGAAGCGGTTTGAGGAGAGATAGCTTCATTAGATTCAGGGGTAAACTGATCTATCATTATGCCATTTCTATTTTCAATTTTTAATATTGAAATCGGGTCAACGTGAACCCCATTATTGTCCATTGTTCCGAAAGCAGAAGTAAGTTCGAGAGGCGAAACTTCCGAGGTGCCCAAAGCTATTGAGGGATAAGGCTGCAATGGTGAATTGATTCCCATTTTTTTAGCAACTCTTATTACCTGATAAGGAGGGGCGATATCGCTTATTGTCATTCTACCGGCGATTACGTTGACAGAATTAGCCAATGCCTCGCGGAGGGTCATATATCCGCCATAATCAACGCCAGCATTATCGGGAGACCATCCTTTATAGTTAAATTTCTGATTGAGTAAAGTATAGGCGGGAAAATAACCGTTGTCGAGAGCGGTAATGTAGGTAAAGGGTTTGAATGAAGAACCGGGTTGTCTTTTAATTCCGGTAACGTGATTGAGACCGCGTCCGAATTCCTGATTTTGACCGCCGACCATTGCTCTTATCTGTCCATTTGTTGGATCGATACAAACGAAACCCACTTCGATGGTAGATTCAACTTTCTTAACTGAATCTATAAATGCTTTATGATATTTAAGCATATTATAAATTCTAGTTCTATCTGATTCAGTGGGTGCATCATGATATTCATTTGTATTTTTTATGGCTTTATCGATTAGGCTTGCAAGGAGTTCCTTGTTTTTATTCCAGTCCCAATTCTTGTTAAATAATTCCTGATATTCTTTAATATGTTCAGCGACAGCCTGGACAGCTATTTTCTGCATCCTCATATCGATAGTTGTATATATACTTAGTCCATCCCGATAAAGGTCGTAACCATATTTATCAGCCATAGCCTCCATTTGCTGGCGTACATATTCCATGAAGTGGGGGGCTTCTGACTTTGTTCCACTAAGCTTTCCGGCTGCTAACAGAATCGGCTGTTGTTTATAGTTATTGTAATCTGCTTCGCTGAGATATCCTGCTACTACCATATTATTCATTACAAGGTTTCTTCTTCTCAGGGCATTTTCCTTTCTTCTTACCGGGTCATAATATTCAGGAGATTTTAAAAGAGCGATGAGCATGGCAGATTCAGAGACGGATAGATCCTTTGCTTTCTTATTAAAATAAACTTTTGCAGCAGTTTCAACCCCATAGGCGCTTTTACCAAAATAGGAAACGTTGAAATAGAGTTCGAGGATTTCATTTTTAGTGTATGTTTTTTCTATCTGAATGGCGGTTATCCATTCCCTGATCTTTCGAATGCCCGTGCCGAATATATTTTCCCTGCCTGATTTCAATTGATAAAGATTCTTAGCAAGCTGTTGGGTAATGGTACTTGCGCCTTCATGGGAGAATGTAAATACATTTTTAATCATAGCTTTTACAAATCTTCCAACATCAACTCCCCAGTGGCTATAGAACCTTCTGTCCTCTGTTGCTATAAGGGCGTAGATTAAATGTTTTGGGAGAGAATCGAGTTTAGTTTCAATTCTATTTTCGATATAAAATTGTCCAAGCAGTTCGCCATCAGAAGTAAATACTTTACTTGCGAGCTGCTGTTTGGGATTTTCCAGTTCTTCGAGAGAAGGAAGCCCGCTGAATATATAAATTAAAATTCCAAGGATGAAGACACCGAGAGCAGAAAGTATTATTCTTTTTCTTTTTTTGTTTCCGCCTTTACTTTTTTTCTTTTTAGCAGACCTTTCGTTAAAATATTTCTTATAATCAAATTCCTCGTTCACATTTGCCATCTTATTTCCAATCTACAATTTCAAATTTATCTTCCCTGAATATCCCATAGCATGGGGAAGAAAGCCATGATCCTAAGTTGATATAATACCCATTCTTATATTTTTCATAAATCTTTTTGTGCAAGTGTCCAAAGAGGACATAATCGAACCCCAAATCAATTTTCTTTCTGGCAGCTTCAAACAAACCGTCGATTTCTCCATATTCTTTTTTGGATGTATATTCCCTGCTTGTTTTGCTGGTACGACGTGCCAAAGATACTCCGATATCGGGGTGAATAAAAGAATATAATCTTTGGATAAATTTATTTCTAAGAATAGCTTTCAAAATATTATAGCCCAGATCATTTTTTACAAGACCATCGCCATGGCCTATATAAAACCTTTTTCCATTAAGAGTCTTTTCAATTCCATCTTCATGGAGTTCAACACCAATTTCGCTTGTAAAGAAATCACGATGCATGAAATCATGATTACCAATGAAATAATGGACTTTAATGCCGGATAAGGTTAAATCCTGAAGGGCAGTTAGTGTCCTGAAGAATCCTTTCTGATAAACGCTTTTATATTCAAACCAATAATCGAAAAGATCGCCCGCGATGAACAATTCAGTGCAATTATCACGCGCAAAGACAAGAAATTTGACAAGTAACCTTTCTTTTTCATTTTCAGTTACCTTGTCTTCAAGTCCCAGGTGGACATCAGAAATAAACAAATAAGTATTATTCACAACAAAAAACTTAATAAATTAATCAACTATTATCTATGTGAAAATCAAAAAAACAGACAGGTTCACTTTATCTTTTTAAAGACGGCAAGGAGCCAATTGGAAGGATCCGGTTCAATATTATCCGGCTTATCCTTCAGGGTTATCTCAAAATCATTTTGACGTTTATTGACGATAAAGGTTTTAACAATAGACGTATCGCCGGCGGTACTTATCTTAAAATCTAACGGAAAGTTATATGTATTATACTCATCCTGAGTCTGCCGGGTTGTAATTTTTATATCATAACCATTAGGGGCTGTTTGCACAGACCATCCATATTCCATTTCAATTATACCTTTACCGTTATATACCCACTGATCGAAGAATTTATCAAAGTCCTTACCGGATACCTGTTCGCATATTTTCTTAAAATCATCAGTAGAGGCATTTTTATATTTATAGGCAGAAAAATAAGTCCTTAATATCTGAAAGAAAAGCGAATCCCCTGTTTCCCTTCGGAGCATATGCAAGACCCAGCCTCCCTTATCGTATACAGTAGGGCCAAATAAATCATCTTTAGGATCATATAGAGTTTCCTTAAACTGATGCTTATCCTTGCTTAGCATAACTGACTGCAGAGCTTTAGCCCCTCCGATATGTTCAGCATATAGTGCTTCCGAATAGGTAGCAAATCCCTCATTAAGCCAGATATCTTTCCATGAGGCAGGGCTTACGGCATCTCCCCACCAATGATGTGCCAGTTCATGGGTGTACACTTCACTAAAATTTTTCCTGCCAGTAACAAAATTAGACCCAATGCCGGTAATGGTTTGATGTTCCATGGCTCCTAACTGCCAGAGAAATTCAGCCACTCCGTATTTTTCTTTTATACATGGATATTCGCCGAATGTTTTAGAGAAGAAATCGATATACTTTGGATGATCTTCAAAATCGATTTTTGCATTCTTCAACTGATTGGGAAAGACATAATATTGAATTGGAAGCGTATCGTTCCGGTCCTGGGAAATGTATTGGTCTGAAAAAGTAACATAATCAGCAGAATAAATACAGATAAGGTAGGTAGCAATCGGATATCCGGTTCTCCAATGATATGTTTTCCTGCCATTATTTATGCTGGTTCCGACTAAAATCCCGTTGGAAACTGATACCATAGAGGAGTCATTAGTAATACTAATATCCAAAAGAGCTTTATCAGACGGGACATCATTACACGGAAACCAGGAGGAAGCATAATCAGTTTCACTCAGATTATAGACCACATTTTTTTTATTAAATTCGCCGAATACAAACCCTGAAAACCCTACATGTTTTGGAGTTCCTTCATAAATTATTTCCACTTTTATAGTATCCTCATTACCCTGATGTTTAATGAGGAGGATATTGTTACTATTTGAATATTCTGATTTTTTACCATCCACGCGAAGATCGGTGATTTTCAGATTATCATAAAAGTCCAGGTCAATTTCAGAGGTAGATTTATCGAGCACCAGGCATGTTATTAAAACATCTCCTTTCAGCAGGGAATTATCGGGATAAAGGTCAAATTTAAGATCATAATGCAGAACATCAATCTTAGACGGTGAAGGTAAAAATAACCATCCCTCAAGTGAAAAAATCACTATAACTGATACGGAGATTATTTTTACCCAATTTTTCATTTATAATATTTATTAAAATAACAGTTTATGGAAAATGATATGAGATATAAGTTTAATTTGAATATTACCTTGAAACAAAACTAATAATAATATTATTATTACCGAAATTGCCTATAATATGTTAATTGTATATATTATCAATGTTTAACTTGAGAGGAGAATATATGACTTTCCCGGATTCTTCAGTATTACGTGAGACAGTTACGATGCTATTAGCCGGAGGACAGGGAGAAAGGCTGCATCCTTTGACCCTTAAAAGGAGTAAACCCTCAGTTCCATTCGGCGGTAAGTACAGAATAATCGATTTTGCTCTTTCAAATTGTCTTAATTCAGGGTTGAGGCAGATATATGTACTTACGCAATATAAATCAGATTCATTAAACCAACATATATTTGAAGCATGGAGCATATTTAATCCTGAGCTAGGAGAATTTATATATCCAGTCCCGCCTCAAAGGAAATTAAACAATGAATGGTACATGGGTACTGCCAATGCTATTTATCAAAACCTGAATTTAGTTTCACCGGAAAAGAGGGTGAGATGGGTTTTACTATTAAGCGGTGATCATATTTATAAGATGGATTATCTTAAGATGCTGCAGTACCATAATGATATGAAAGCTGACCTTTCAATTTCGTGCATTGATGTTCCCAATACTGAAGCCCATAGATTCGGGATAGTAGGAGTGGATGACCAATATAATATCAAGTCCTTTGTAGAAAAACCTTCCGATCCTCCGGAGATACCTGATAAGCCGGGATTTTCCTTTGTTAATATGGGTGTTTATGTTTTTAATGCTACGATATTAAGAGACGTATTTGATGAAATGAATTCTAAAAAAATAAAGAGTCACGACTTTGGTAAGGATGTAATACCCTACATGGTAAGTACCGGGAGAAAGGTTGTTGCTTATAAGTTTCATGATGAGAACAAAAAAATAAAACCGTATTGGAAGGATATAGGAACCATTGATTCATATTTTGAATCCAATATGGATCTTATAAGCATTTCACCAGAATTTAATTTGTATGATACCAACTGGCCGTTAAGGACATTCCAATACCAGTTCCCCCCAGCTAAAACCGTGTCACATGAAAAGGAAAGAGTCGGGAGGAACCTTAACTCGCTGATATGCGACGGATGTATTATATCCGGAGGTTTAGTTGAAAGATCGCTATTAGGACCTAATGTTAAAGTTAATTCTTTTTCATACGTATCCGATTCAATAATAATGAATAACTGCAATATTGCGAGACATGCGAGAATAAGAAGAGCCATAATTGATAAAGATGTGAACGTGCCTGAAGGATATGAAATAGGATTTGATCTTGAGGGAGACAGAAAGAAATTTACTGTAACTGAAAGTGGTATAGTAGTAATTCCCAAGAGTATGGTTCTGCCATAACATGTAATTTAGTACTGCTAATCCCGGCAGGCTATATTATTAAATGATATCACATAAATTACCTTTCAATTATGTCTGATAGCACCTTTCAGAACATATTATACATTTTATTGCGAACACAATTATCTTAATTTTATATTAAAAGAGCCAGAGATTAAATGTCCCCCGAGTTAAAAGCGAAACTTAAGGATCTGCCAGACAGCCCCGGTATATACCAATTTAAGAATGAAAAGGGGAAGGTAATTTATGTAGGCAAAGCACTGAACCTGAAAAACCGGGTAAGAAGCTATTTCCATGGAAGTGTGGATTCCCCCAAGACAATTGCGCTAGTAAGTAAAATAGAAGACCTTGAACTGATTGTAACAGACAATGAGATAGAAGCGCTAGTATTAGAAAATAATCTAATCAAAGAGTTTAAACCCAGGTATAATGTTAATTTAAAGGACGATAAATCGTTCCCATATATTAAAGTTACAAACGAACCTTTCCCAAGAATATTTCCTACAAGAAGAATTATTAAGGATGGTTCCAAGTACTTTGGGCCTTTTACGGAGGTCAAGTATATGAAGTCATCACTCAGGATGATAAACCAGATATTTAAAATCAGAAGCTGTAGTTTAAATATTACAGATGAAGCTATAGAGAAGAAAAAATTTAAGGTATGTCTGGATTTCCATATTGGTAAATGCGATGGTCCGTGCGAGGGGCTTATTTCAGCCAAAGAATATTCAGACATGGTGTCCCAGGTTGTAAAACTTCTTAAAGGAAAGACAGATGACCTGATAAATGAATTAAATGCCAAGATGCAGACATTAGTTGACAACCTTGAATTTGAAAAAGCGGCAGAATTACGGGACAAGATTGATCAACTTAAAGCCATATCAGCAAAGCAGAAGGTAGTGAGCGATGATTTTGAGGACCGGGATGTTATTACTACAGCATATGAGGGAAAAGATTCAGCCTGTTCAATATTCAATATCAGAAACGGGAAGCTTGTGGGGAAGAAGCAGCTTCACCTGGGAATAGAAATGAATGAGGAAATAGAGGAGATAATTACTTCTGCGATAAAGTTTTATTATAATGAACTGGTGGATATACCGGATGAAATCCTATTAGAGAAACCGCCGAATGATGAGGGTGCGCTATCAGAGTGGCTTCAAATAAAGGGCGGGCATAAAGTAAAGTTTGTGGTGCCACAAAGAGGTGACCTTAAATCTTTGATCAATATGTGCAAACAGAATTCGATATACCAGCTTAAAGAAATCCAGATGCAGAAGATGAAACATGAGGGACATATCCCCTACCCTGTGGCTGCTTTACAGAGGGATTTAAGATTAAAGGAGCTACCCAAGAGAATAGAGTGTTTTGATATTTCTAATTTACAAGGGACAGATACAGTTGCCAGCATGGTTGTATTTGAGGATGGAAAGCCAAAGAAAAGTCAGTACAGGAAATACATTATAAAATCTGTTGATGGTCCTGATGATTTCCAGAGCATGCGTGAGGTAATAACCAGAAGGTATACCAAGCTAAAGGAGGAAGATATATCGCTACCTGATCTTATAATGGTAGACGGAGGCAAGGGACAACTTTCGAGTGCTATTGAGGTGTTAGATCAGCTTGGTTATAATAAATACAATATAATTGGTCTGGCTAAAAGACTTGAGGAAGTATTTTTCCCGGGGAATTCTGATCCGGAATCAATCCCAAAGACCTCATCGGGATTAAAGTTACTTCAACATGTAAGGGACGAAGCTCATCGTTTTGCGATTACATTCCACAGGAACAGAAGGAGTAAAAGAACGATAAAAACCGAATTAACTGATATAAAGGGGATAGGACCTTCGACTGCTGAAATGCTGTTAAAGGAATTAGGAAGTTTAGCAGCCGTGAAAAATGCAGATAAAGATACGCTTAAAAAATTGATAGGGAAGAAAAAAACTGATATTTTACTTCAGCATTATTCTAACAATAATCTATCTAATGGCTAAGCAATAAATATCAATATAGAGCAAATGCATAAATCAATTATTCTTATTCTAATTTCATTATTTATTTTTGGTTGTGAAAAACAGGAAAAGGTGAAGCCGGTATCAAGAATTGATGAAAACACTATTAGGGACATTGTTGTAAAAGCGGTGAATGGGGACCGCATGAATAACGATTCCCTTTCAGGAATTATAGATTATTCCCTTCCTCTTAATTCCAATTTTAGTGATCTGAAAGTTGAGAAGATAGTTACACCTATTAATAAGACATTTTTTATTGTTTTATTAGAATACCCCAACCCGGTTTATAACTGTTTTGCTGTGTATGATTCTGCGCTTCATCTTATACTTTTGGATAAATCGCTAAATGGCCAGACCAGAATGAAATCTTTTAGCTTAGATAACCGGCAATATATTGAGATTGATGAATCTTTTTTATCGAAAGATATACTTGAAATCGGCAGGGTTTCTTTATATAGCGCTGATTCGACAGTAAGATTAGGATTCAGGGCTTTTACCAAATTTATAATACCTACAAATAAATATTATCAGACCATAACTGAAATATCGCCTGAGCGAATTAAAACAAATATATCCAGCCTGAAGCGATCGTTGATAAGTGATAAATCAGAAATTATCCCTACCGGAAGCATACAGAATGATTTGAACGAGAGTAATTTATTTTCAAATTTTATTAAGAATAAAATTGCGGAGTTCAAAAGGGCTCCATCTAAACCTGAAATTACAGATGAAGTTTCAGCATTGCAATCTGTAGGTATTACTAAAGAACCTGATACCTTAACACCTACTTCGTTCTTAAACAGCAAATCCGGTTATTACATTACAATTGATGAAAGCTGGAAAGAGATAAAAGATATAAACATTAACGGGACGACCAATAAATTAAAAGGAGACAAATTCTATAATCCTTTGATGGGAACAAATATTTTTATTGCTGAAATACCTGAACAGGATTCAGCCGAAATGTATTTCGGTACTTCACTTTCTAATATAACCCAGGGGAAATACAGGGTAAGGTTTGCAAATAAAATTGAGAAACGAAAATATTATGTTCAGTATTTTGAATTCAGCTGCGGCAAAAGGAAATTTGTAATGGTTTTTGAAGCATCTAAATTCACCTATGATAAATACAAAACGCTTTACCAGGATATTATTAATTCATTTATAATTGAATGCTAAAGAGGGATTAATGAATATATATTTAATAAGGCACAGCGATTCTGAAGGACTTTCAAAGGGGATGAAAGATTTTGAACGTGGTTTAACCCCTGAGGGTGAAATTAAAATAAGAAATGCCTGTCTTTTCTGGCAAAACATTATTACCGAATTCGATTTTATCATTTCATCCCCTTATTTACGGGCTTTACAGACTGCTAAAATTATAGCTTCAGTATATAATTATAAGAAAGAGATAGTAATTGACAGAAGAATTGGCTGTGGAAGTGAGACTGATGATCTGATTGAGATTTTGAACAATCATCAATCAGGAGAGATTGCTATAGTAGGGCATCAGCCGGACCTATCAATTCATGTATCGAGATTGATATCGGGTACAGGGGCTTCAATAGAATTTAAAAAGGCAGCTATTGCTAAAATATCTTTTAGTGGCAAGGTAAGAGAAGGGAAAGGTGTGTTAGAGTTTCTTGTCCCACCCGGATTATTTATCCCAAAATAAAAAAACCGGGCAGACGGTTACACATACTTTGTACTTACCGCTGCTTCCTTCCGGACCTGACGGGGTTAGGCACTAATATGTTAACCGGTACCCGGTTTAAAAGGATACAAAGATTGAAATTTTTTATCTCTAATCCAAGCTAATTTTACTTTTTATTTTTAAGGGAATTCCTTTCCCAGAAAACCTGCCCATCATAGCCCTGGATTGTTTTATTTTCTTCAGACAATTCGAGTCTTTTTTCAGCAAGGCAGCAATAATCAGAATCAATCTCAATCCCTAAATAATTTCTTCCAAGTTTTTTAGCTGTGACAGCGGTCGTTCCCGAACCCAGAAAGGGATCAAAAACAAGATCGCCTTTATTACTGCTTGCCAAAATAATTTTAGCCAACAATTTCTCAGGTTTTTGAGTCGGGTGATCGGTATTTTCAGACATTGACCAGAAAGGAACTGTGATATCTGTCCATATATTTGAAGGGTAAGTAGTTCTGAAATTACCATTTTCTAATTCATTCCAGTCTTTTGGATTACCCACATTATCCTTATAAGGAGCAAGAACCTTTCTTTTTATTTTGACCTGTTCTATATTGAATTTTATCTCATTTTTAAGGGAAAGGAACCAAATATCTTCAGAGCAATTTTTCCAGTTTGATTTAGCTCCCCTTCCCTTTTCTCTTTCCCAGGTAATCCTGTTCCTTACAATAAAATATTTCCGGGCTGAGTTATAGATTGCAAGACTTGATTTCCAATCGCCACAGATATAAATGGAAGCATCTGGTTTAAGCAACGGGACTAATCTTGAAAGCCACGAATCAATATATTCTTCATATTCATCATTGCACATTTCCTTAAAGGAAGAAGAATTGAAATTTTTACGAAGGTTATAAGGGGGATCTATGAAAAGGAGGTCGACAAATGCTTTGGGCAGAAATTCCAACACATTAAATAAATCCTGATTTATAATTTTATTTGTAATGGAACCCGGATCAACAGGTTTATCTATGTAAAGGAGTTTTTTTTTATACTTTAATAATTCTTTCGGGCTAATATCAATAGTCCGGTTAAGCGGTGCTCTTATTTTCCCTTGCATTAAATATTACTGTATTTCTCTTTTAAAATCTCAAGTTCTCTAATAATAATTTCAAAATTATGAATAAGGTCATGCGAAAGGCGTATAGTTTCTTCATCAAAATTATTCGATTTGGCTGCTTCCTCGAGAGTAACGCTAATAGAGAAAATAAGGTCGATGCCAAGAGTAAGGCTGCTGCCTTTCAGACGGTGTGCCCAGAACTGAAGTTTTAAAGCATCCCTTTTTTCTACAGCAGTATTTATATGAGAGATTACCTGGGGTAAATCCTGAATATAGATATCCAATAATTCCAAGAGAAAGACCACATCTTCCGGAGTTTGGATATCATGGATAAAAGAGATTTTATTTTCATCAAGAATATTTGTCTGGAATCTTTTCGATTTGCAACGTGAAACCAGGTAATTTTTTTCTTCATAAATTACCTCAGCCCATTTAACAAGGATATCATGCATTTCCTCGACCCGAACCGGTTTGCTGATATAATCATCCATTCCGGCTTCGATGCATATTTCCCGATCGCCCTGCATCGCATTGGCAGTCATAGCAATAATCTTAGGTCTTTTTTCATTAGAGAATTCATCAAGGATTAATTTCGTAGCCTCATACCCATCCATTTCCGGCATAAGGATATCCATAAACACGATATCGTATTGAAGATCCCTTACTGCATCAATAACTTCATAGCCGTTTGCAGCCACATCGGCTCTATACCCCATCTTTTGAAGAATTCTTATTGCAACCTTTTGATTTACGACATTATCTTCGGCTAATAAAATTCTCAGGGGCATTTTCTCACTCAGGGCAAAATCAATTTTGGTTTGTTTAGATGTTCTTTCCAATCTTGGTTCAGTTGAACTTCCGAATACACTAATAAGGCATTCATATAACTGGTTATGCCTTATAGGTTTGTTCAAATAACCTGACAGATTTAATTCAGGAGAATTTATAATATCATCTTTTTTCCCCATTGAAGTAAGAATAATGATAGGAACTGTGCTACCATTTTTTAATTTTCTAATTTCCTTACATAATTGAACACCATCCATAACGGGCATATGGAAATCTAAAATACACAAATCAAATGTTTTGCCTTCATTAAACCACTGGAGAGCAACTGAGGGACTTTCTGTAGCAACGGGGACCATATCCCAGCCTTCCAACTGAGTATTTAAGATTTTCCTGTTAGTCTGGTTATCGTCAACGACCAAAACCTTTTTACCATTAAGTTTAGCAATACTTCCTTTAAAATAAATTTTGGATTTAGAGGGAACAGATTCAGCAATAATAGTGAAGAAGAAGGAAGCCCCTTTTCCAAGTTCACTCTCAACCCAAATTTTGCCTCCCATCATTTCAGAAAGACGTTTGCTAATAACTAAACCTAGTCCAGTTCCCCCATAAGTTCTGGTAGTTGAAGCATCAATCTGGCTAAAAGATTTAAATAGTTTATCCATCTTCTCAGCCGGAATGCCGATACCGGTATCTTTGACGATAAAGAGGATTTCATATTTTTCATCTTCAATATGATTGGCGCTAACTGAAACGAACACCTCACCTTCTGCAGTAAATTTTACAGCATTATTTATAAGGTTAGTAAGTATTTGTCTTAACCTGGTAACATCCCCTTTAACAGTGACAGGAGTATTATTTTCAATGAGGTAAGTGAGATCGAGACCTTTCTCAGCGGCTTTAGAGCCAAGCAGATCGAGAGAATCTTCTATACAATCCCTAAGATCGAAGGGCTGACTTTCTAGTTCAAGTCTATCAGATTCAATTTTAGAAAAATCGAGAATATCATTTATTACAACCAGGAGCTGGTCGCCGCTAATTCTAATAGTTTCAACATATTCTTTCTGATCATCAGAAAGAGGGGTATCGAGCAGGAGTCCGGTCATTCCGATTACTCCGTTCATAGGAGTTCTAATTTCATGGCTCATAAGTGCAAGGAATTCACTCTTTGCTTTTACAGCGGCTTCCGCTTTAATTACCGCTATATCCAACTCCATATTTTTCTTTAAGAGTTCTTCTTTAAAGTTTAAATTTTTAATAACCGTACCAAATGAAGCTGCCATAGCCATTAACAATGCTTCTTCATTATCATCCCATATTCTATCTTTTGTACATTCGTCAAATCCAATAAAGCCCCAGTATTTATCCGATACTCTGATAGGCACAAGAATTATAGATTTGATATTTTGATCGATAAAAACCTTTTGATCTTCAGCAGAAAGGTTTTTTATTAAGAACTTCAAAGTTTTACCAGTGGAAAAACTTTCATAGAATTTAAGAGATTTAAATCTTGAATAGGAAATTTTTCTTAAGGATTCATCTTCAATCTGAGATTCGGATTTTTCGGAGACCCATTCATAGAGAGGAGTAAAATACATTTCCCCTGTTTCAAAATCCTGTACATGTTTGTAAATATAAACCCTATTAACATCTGCAGCTCTGCCAAGAAAAGCAAGGGATTTGTTAAAACCTTTTTCATTATCGTTTTCATTTATAAGAGTTCTAATCGATTCAGTAATAGCCTGAAGGAGAAGATCTTTTTTTCTAATCAGATATTCATTTGATTTTCTTTCAGATATATCCCTGAATATGCTTAAAACCTGTAATTCGCCGTTAAGCTCGATAAATGAGTTAGTAATTTCAAAATCAATAAATTTATTATTCCACAGAAGATCCTTAACTTCAATTTTAGGTGAATTTATTCTTTTCTGATAATTGCTTATGTGTTTTTTGAGCACCTTTTGCCCATGGGCGGGTTCAAACGCTACTGCAAGGGATTTTCCTTCAAGTTCATCCTTTTTTAATCCAACCATCTCCGCATAAGCATTATTGCACATTACAATAATTCCTTCGGCATCAATTATAAGGAGACCGTCAGATGATTTTTCCCAAACTGTTTTGAAATTATTTTCAGGCGAACTATTAATATTATTATTTAGTTTCTTCAATATCCAATTCATTTAAAATAAAAGCCAGTTGCAATTTAGTGACAATAAAGTGAAAATTAAAATCGAATAGCAATATTAAACAAAAAAAATGTTCCGTTTAACCGGAACATTTATAAATGTTTATTCTTCAAGGGTGGATAAATTACCGGGATCCTGTCCCAAAGCTTTAGCTTTAAGAACCCTTCTCATAATTTTACCACTTCGGGTTTTAGGGAGGGAATCGACTAACTCAATATGGTCCGGTTTGGCAATCGGACCAACTTCATGACCAACATGCAATCTAAGTTCTTCAACAAGATGTTCAGATTTTTCAAAACCGTTTCTTAATATTACATATGCGAATATAGCATGACCTTTTATTTCATGTGGAAGTCCGATAGCTGCAGCTTCAGCAACAGCGGGATGACTTACCAAAGCGCTTTCAATTTCAGCGGTACCGAGACGGTAACCGGAAACTTTAATTACGTCATCAACTCTTCCAATTATCCAATAATATCCATCTTTATCCCTACGTGCGGAATCGCCTGTCAAATAAACGCCTGGAAATTTGCTCCAATATTGACTGACATATTTATCAGGATCCTTGTAGATTGTTCTGACCATGGCAGGCCAAGGGGATTTAATTACCAGAAAACCTTCTTCGTTCACAGCAACAGGTTCCCCATTTTCATCAAAGATATCCATAACTATACCGGGAAAAGGAAAAGTACCAGAGCCAGGTTTTAACGGAACCCCGGGCATTGGAGTTATCATAAACATTCCTGTTTCAGTCTGCCACCAAGTATCCATTATGGGGCATTTTTCTTTCCCTATAATTTTATAATACCACTTCCAAGCTTCGGGGTTGATCGGCTCCCCTACACTTCCCAGTAATCTGAGAGAAGAAAGATCATGCCTATTAGGCCAGGCATCACCGAAGCGCATCAAACCACGAATTGCAGTAGGGGCAGTATAAAGGATATTAATTCCATACTTTTCAATCATTGACCACCAGCGGTTGGGGTAAGGATAACTTGGAGCCCCTTCATACATAAAAGAAGTAGCGCCATTTAAGAGAGGACCATATACAATATAACTATGCCCGGTAATCCATCCGGGGTCAGCAGCGCACCAATACCTGTCCTCCTCATGAATATCAAAAACATATTTCAGGGTAGAATAAACTCCCACCATATAGCCGCCATGGGTATGCAGAATAGCTTTAGGTTTTCCTGTAGTTCCTGAAGTATAAAGCATGAATAAAGGATCTTCAGCATCCATTATTTCCAAATTAGAGTTGTTGCTTGCGATTGGAAGAGCCATAAGTTCATGATACCACATATCTCTTCCTGATTCCATATTTATGGGCTGACCAGTTCTTTTAACCACGAGGCAAGATTCAACAGTGGCAGCTCTTTGCAGGGCTTCATCGGCAATCTGTTTGAGCTGAACTATCTTACCGCGCTGAAATGCACCATCAGCAACAATTAAGACTTTAGACTGACTATCCTCAAGTCTTTCGTGCAAGGCTTCAACAGAAAACCCTCCATAGACCACAGAATGAATTGCACCAATCCTTGCGCAGGCAAGCATTCCTATTGCCAGTTCAGGTATCCTTCCCATATACAAGGTAACACGATCACCTTTTTTGACACCAAGGCTTTTAAGAACATTAGCAAACTTGCATGTTTCCCTGCGAAGGGCAAAATAGGAAAAGCTTCTGAAGTCGCCATTTTCACCTTCCCACAGGAAGGCAAGTTTATTTCTGCGGTAAGTTTTTACATGAACATCAAGACAGTTATAAGCAATATTTGTTTTTCCGCCGACAAACCATTTGTAGAATGGTTTTTGTGAATCATCGAGAACCTTGTCCCATTTTTTAAACCAATGAAGATTTTTAGCTTCCTTAGCCCAGAACTCTTCAAAGTCATCTGAAGCGAATTTGACCATATCGGTATAATTTTTACTATTGGCTTTTTTAATAATTTCTTTTGAAGGATAGAAGACTTCCCCGGATAATCCATTGGTATTCATATAATGCTCCATTTTGTCAGCAAATAAATTTGTTATTTGAAAATAATTTGGTATTAAATTAAAATCAAATTTATTGTGTAAAAATCATATACGATTCATCACATATCACTTTGAACAATAATTTATTATAACCGGATAATGGAGAGTAAAAGATTAGGGACGGGGAAAGAGTTCAGGCGATTTGAGGAAGGAAAAAAACTGAATTTGAGGAAGGGTTGAGGTTGGGAAATGAAGGCTGAGTTTGGGGAAGGAGAATGACTTTGTGGAATAGGGGCTGAGTTTGGGGAAGGGGAGCAGATTTTGGAATAAAATACTGGAAGGGTAAGGTTTATAGAGGTCTGAGAAAGAGAAGCAAATCTTAATTATTCTATTTTAACCGATTTATATTTAATAATTTCTGCTTTTTCAATTGTAATTAATCCTCCTGAATTAGCTTCTTCCATTATCCTATCTACAATTGGAAGGAAGCTTTCAATTTTAGCATGTTCATCAACAATTTCGATAATGAGGGGGAGATCTTCGGAAAGCCTTAATATTTTTGAAGTATGGATTCTGCTTGTTCCACCGAATCCCATTATTCCCTTAAAAACAGTAGCACCAGCTAAACCAGCCTTACGAGCTTCCATGACAATTTTCTCATAAACATTTATAGAATGATGACGATCGGTTTCTCCTACAAATATTCTCAACAATTTAGATTCGCCTTCTATTTTCATATTATACCCGTTAAATTTTAGAAATTAAATAACCTACATAAGTTCCAGCAATACATAATGTTACATTGGATAAAATATTCAGAAATGCCAAGAAGAAATCATAATCCTTTAATAAATTTAGTGTTTCAAATGAGAAGGTTGAGAATGTTGTAAATCCACCACAGAAACCTACCGTAAGAAATAACCTGACTACAGGGGTGATAAGTTCTTTTTCACTTAACCCAAAAATTATTATACCAATCAAGAGACAGCCAAGAAAATTTACGGCTAAGGTGCCATAGGGAAATGAAGATGGGAGGAATTTATAGATATACCCGGAGAGCCAATATCTAAGGACCCCGCCAAAAGCTGCTCCAATGCCAACCATTAAATATTTATCCATAGTAATAATATATATAAAATTAAATTATTTATTTTAAGAGCTTTTCAATATTGTACTAACTTAAGAAAACTCATCAAGGAGCGGGGAAAATTACTTATAAATAATAAACAACAAAATAATGAAAGGATATCATATTTATAAATTGATTTGGCTATTTTTACAGATAACAGTGGTAATTTTACTTAATTATTTCTCCAAATTATGACTCAAAGTTCCTTTTTTAATAAAATACCATTAAAGAACAAAATTCTGACAGCTTTTATTATTGTTGGATTAATTTCGATGATAATTAATGGTCTGCTGGTTTATTTCAGCAGCAGATCAAGTCTGCAGAAACTTTCCATTGAAAGATTAACCTCACTAAGGGAATCTAAGAAGCAACAGATTGAAGATTATTTTTCACTTCTCAGAAAACTTATTATTACCTATTCAGAAGACCAGGTAATTTCATCTGCATTAACAGATTTCAGCAGTACTGCGGATACTAGCGGAAATCCTGAAATGATATACCGATCTTATTTTCAAAACATTTCAAAGCGTTTTAATATAGATGATATTTTACTGTTAAATTCAGAAAATAATAATGTTGTATTTTCACTTAACAAGATAAAAGAATACGGGATAATTCTAAATTCTATCAACCGAGGATACAGCGGAGAGAATAATGTCAGCATTTCAGATTTTAAATATTACCATTTTGCAGACAATAAACCTTATGCATTCCTATCGGCACCAATTATAAAAGATGGTAAACCAATTGGTGTTTTGATCTTCAGAATATCAATCGATTACATTAATCAAATAATGACGAACAATGAAAACTGGGAAGTTTTCGGGCTAGGGAAAACAGTAGAGACATATCTTGTGGGTTCTGATTATAAAATGCGAAACAATTCACGTTTTTTTATTCAGGATACTTCTAATTATTTAAGGCAGCTTAAAAAAGTTGGCGTGAGCAATTCGATATTATCTGATATTGAAAAAAACAATTCTTCCATATTGGCACAGGAAGTAAGAACTGAGGCATCTTTTGAAGCGCTTAAAGGATATTCCGGGACAAAGATTATCAATGATTACCGTGGTATCCAGGTTTTAAGTTCTTATATGCCACTGGCAATACCAGGATTAAATTGGGTAGTACTTGCGGAGATAGACACAAAAGAAGCATTTGCCCCTTTAACATCTTTACAGGAAAACCTTGTAATGATAGGTTTATTCATATTACTACTTGGGGGTATAATTGCTGTATTTATTTCCCAATCGGTTATAAAACCTGTGGTAACACTAACAGATACAGTTAAAAGATTCAGTAAAGGTGATCTGACCGAGAAGGCAAAAGTATATGCTGACGATGAATTAGGTTTGCTTGCATCGACATTTAATAATATGGCTGATGAAATTATGAGGCAAACCACAATGCTGAAAACAGAATTAGTTGAAAGAGAGAAGATTGAAACTGAATTAAAGCTTTCAAGAGAAAAGCTCAGAAGCTTATCGACATACTTGCAATCTGCCAGGGAAGATGAAAGGAAAATGATAGCAAGAGAAATTCATGATGAGTTAGGGCAGTCGTTAAATACACTTAAGCTTAAATTGTCAATGCTGAAAGACTATATTCCGGAGAAGGATACCCAGCCACTTATTAAAATTTCAGACATTAATGATTTGATTGATAATGTAATAAGAGTAGTTAAAAAACTTATAACTGAATTAAGACCGCAATTATTAGACGACCTTGGTTTAAGTGCTGCAATTGAATGGTATGTAACTGAATTTGAAAAAAATTCAGGGATTAAGTGTTTTATATTCTTTGAAAATGAAGAGTTTAATTTTAAGCCCGAAATGAACATATCAATATTCAGGATAATACAGGAATCGCTAACAAATGCAGCTAAACATTCGCGAGCAACTAAGGTAGATATTGGTTATTATGAAACCAATGAATCATATATATTTTCAATTATCGATAACGGTATTGGAATAAAGCCGGTGGATCTGACACGTCCCCACTCCTTTGGAATAATTGGAATGAAGGAACGAATAAAATACTGGAAAGGAGATATAACATTTACCGGAAAGGAAACAGGAACAACGATTACAGTTTCGATTCCCAAACAAGGAGGAGTTTATGAGTAAGCTATTACTGGCAGATGATCATTCCTTATTCAGGGAAGGGTTAAAACAGATTTTATCCAAGTATGAGAAATTCGATGTAATTGATGAGGCATCTAATTCCATTGAGGCGATTGAAAAAATTACACATGATGATTATGATCTGATCATATTAGATATTTCCATGCCCGGACCCGGCATATTCGAAACCATAAATCAAATCAGATCGTTAAAACCTGAGCTTAAAATACTAATATTAAGCATGCATCCAGAGGAGCAATATGCTGTCAGGCTAATGAAATTGGGAGCTTACGGATATGTAAACAAAGACAGTGCTGCCGATGAGCTTGTTAAGGCGATCAACATTATTCTTACAAACAATAAATACTTTAGTGATAAAGTAGTACAGGCAATAACAACCACTATGTTCAATACAAATGACATTAACCCTGAAGCAATTTTATCAAACCGGGAGTTTGAAGTAATGTGCTTAATCGGGAAAGGGAAATCACTTAAAGAAATAGGAGAACTGTTATTTATAAGTGAGAAAACAGTATCGACCTACCGATCAAGAATTCTTGAAAAACTAAGATTAAAAAACAACAGTGAATTAATTAAATACGTATTAGTGAATAAATTCATAGATTAATGTAGGGATATCCCTACACAGTGTAATTAGTATCTTTATTACACAATCCTATTTTCCCCTACAAAGTAAAGTTCCTACACTCCATATTTTTCTATCATAAATAATTTTTTATTAGACTTATCACAGGATTTTATTATGCATCTCGATACTGGAAATACCGGATTTATGCTATTATGCAGCAGTCTGGTAATGCTTATGACTCCCGGATTAGCTTTTTTTTATGGCGGGCTTGTCGGCAGAAAAAGTGTTCTATCCATAATGATACAGAGTTTTGTATCTATGGGGTGGACAACAGTAATATGGTATTTTTTCGGTTATTCATTGTGTTTCAGTGGTGATGTAGGCGGCATTATCGGAAACCTAAACATGTCATTCTTAAAGGGAGTTGATCTGATGGCTCCTTCGCCAATTAATCCATCAATACCGCTTATTGTATTTGTAGCGTATCAAATGATGTTTGCAATCATTACACCTGCTCTAATTTCCGGAGCATTCACACACAGGGTAACATTTAAAGCTTACATGTTATTTTTAACATTCTGGCTGATCTTTGTATATTTTCCATTTGTACATATGGTATGGGGAGGCGGACTTTTCCAGCAATGGGGCGTGTTAGATTTTGCAGGCGGAATTGTTGTTCATAATATAGCAGGAATGGCAGCATTAGCATCTGTACTATATGTTGGTAAAAGAAAAGTTATTGAAAGAGGACCACACAGTATTCCTTTAGTTGCGTTAGGAACAGGATTACTCTGGTTCGGTTGGTATGGATTTAATGCCGGAAGTGAATTCAGAGTTGACTCTGTAACTGCGATAGCATTTCTGAATACTGATATTGCTGCTTCATTTGCGGCAGTGACATGGTTATTGATGGACTGGATGAGTTCGAAGAAACCAAAATTCCTTGGGCTACTTACGGGTGCAGTGGCAGGACTAGCAACCATTACACCAGCCGCGGGATTTGTTTCTCCAACTACTGCTGTTATTATTGGAGTAATTGCAGGAATAGTTTGCTGGTATGCAGTATCTCTAAAGAACAAATTGAAGCTTGATGATGCACTGGATGTATGGGGTGTGCATGGGGTTGGCGGATTGATAGGAGTGATCCTGTTAGGAGTATTTGCTTCAACAGCATTTAATCCTGCCGGAACAGATGGTCTTATTGCCGGAAACGGGAAGTTTTTCCTTATCCAATGTTTAGCTGTAATAATATCATCAGTATGGGCGTTTAGCTTTACATATGGAATGCTTTGGATAATTGATAAAATTACTCCGGTAAAAGTTGATACAGCCAAACAACAGAGCGACCTGGATGAGTTTCTGCATGGGGAGCAGGCATATATAGGAGAAGATGACATATTATAATGAAATTATATGTCATGATAACAATTTTATTCTGCGTTGGAGGTTTAACACCAGCGCAGGATAAATCTTTTTTAAGTGATATAAAAGTTAATGGATTATTTTCCGGCAGTTACAATTATAATTTCAATAACCCGCCTGACAATAAGATCAAGTTCAGGGTATTTGATTTTGATAATAATAGTTTTAAGATAGATGTATTTGAACTTTC